>CAZGKH010000292.1:1813-5554 GCA_964525665.1 uncultured Anaerolineae bacterium
GCCGAGGGCAAGTTCCTGCTGGACTATGTGGATCGCAATATCCTGCCCAACAACCCCTTCGAGGTGCTGGATCGGGACGGCGTGGGCGCGCTGATGAAGATGTGCGTGGAGAAGGGGCGTGCCACCAAGCCCGAGCTGGAGGTCGGCATCTGTGGCGAGCACGGTGGCGAGCCTAGCAGCGTGGAGTTCTGCCACATCATCGGCCTCAACTACGTTTCCTGTTCGCCCTTCCGCGTGCCCATCGCCCGGCTGGCGGCGGCCCAGGCGGCGTTGCAGCACGAATACGGGCGCAAGTAGGCGAATCTTGAGGTGAAACAAAGAAAGACGGTGGCAGTCCCTATTGGCACGAGGGCTGCCACCGTTTTAATTGATGTCAGTTTGCTTTAGCACGTTGTTTGTGATAAAATATCAGGTGTAAGAGCGGGGCTTCAATTACCAATTGCTCAACCAAGGAGAGGTAATCCGATGGGCAGAAGATATAACAATCCCCCAATCATTGAAGCACTATGCGAGTTGCGATTTGAGCCGAGCTTGCCCTGGGACCTTGCCATCCCCGGCTTGCTCTACGAGAAGGTGCAAGATGATTTTCCCAAGAGACGACAGGTCAGAGCGTTTGAGACCAGTGTCTCAGCTAGCCCCGATGGTGTCGAGCAGCAAGTCAGAACGACTGATCGTATGCAATTCATGCGTGAGGACGAAAGGGCCCTAATTCAGGTTGGGCCGGATCTGCTGGCTGTTAATCAGTTAAAGCCATACCTCACATGGCAAGGGTTCCTACCTTTGATCCGGAGAGGCTTTGATGCCTATTGCAAAGCTGCGGCTCCCAAAGGTATCCACCGCATTGGGCTGCGATATATCAACCGCATTGAAATTCCGGGCCAGAGCATTGAGTTAGAAGACTATTTCGAATTTCGCCCTTTTGTTGGATCCGAACTGGCCCAAGATTTCGGTCCATTCATTGTGGGGATCCAGGTGCCCTATGAAGACTCAAGGGACACCCTGAGGCTCCAGTTAGCAAATGCTAGTGTCGAGACACCTGATACTGTCGGCATAATGCTTGATCTCGACTATTTTCTCGCTAGACCAGGGGAAGTTCCGCTAGACAATGTCTTCGAGTGGATGGACATGGCTCATAGTCGTATTGAAGAGGTCTTTGAAGCCTGCATCACAGATCGCCTGAGGCAGATGTTTGAGGAGGTGAGGGAATAGATGCCACACCTTGCAAATCTCCAAGAATTTACGAACCCGCCCATCCCGGGCGTCTCATTCCCTCTTCCCAGGCAGGCGCAGTGGCGATCAAAGACGGATAGGCATCAAGCAGACGTGGTGAATTGGCGGGATATCTTTGTGGCCTTACTAGAATCCCCAGAAGTGATGAGAATTTGGCGAGAGGTAGGTGCTTCTGTCGTTCGTACCTCTGAATTTGAGCTCCGATTGGTTGAGCGACTCTACACTTTTAGAAGGCATGCAAAGGTTTCACAGTTTCTTGAGAAGTTTCCGTTTCTTGCTCCACTATTAGTGGAGGCCTACAGCAAGTTCGGAAATTACTTCGGGCCACATCCACGAGTCTTTCTTGAGATTGTGACTGATCCAGAAGCACCGGACGATCATGAGTTGTTTGCTCTTATCTACACAAATCTCGCACCGGATGAGGCGCTGGACAGATTGGATCGGTTCGATAGAGAGTGGTGGCTGGATGCCTCTCACAAAGCCCAAGGGAGAATTTGCGTTGACGTAGAATTCCTATGAGTTTTGATTGGTCTGAGTATCTAGGTTTGGCGCAGGAGCTCTCTGGGCAAACTGCGAGCCCTGCGAGCCAGGAAGCCAAGTTGCGTGCTGCTATCAGTCGGGCGTACTATGCGGCTTTCTGCAAAGCACGGAATCATTTACGTGATCGCGAGGGGCATGCAATCCCTATCGGGGGCAAAGCCCACGCATATGTTCGCGATAAGTTCAAGAACAGCCCCGACCAATTACGTAGCCAGATAGGCCATAATTTGGACCGTCTGCGAAGACACCGGAACATTGTGGACTATGACGACTCTGTCAGTGGGCTTTTGCCGATGACCTCTAGAGACCTGAAACTAGCTCAGAGAGTGCTCTCTGCATTAACCACTCTCTGAGATTCTGACTCTGATTTCGTTTGACCAGAAGATCGAATCTGCATTACCGCATGGTGGTAGAAGGGCTACAAGGGAGCGAGTACCGTTGCACACGTTAAGGAAGGTATTTGCAAGTGAGCGCAGTTGACGAAATCAAACAAAGATTGGACATAGTCGAGGTGATCTCCAGCTACACCACCCTGAAGAAGGCGGGACGGAACTACAAAGGTATCTGCCCCTTCCACGCCGAGAAGACGCCCTCTTTCGTCGTCTTCCCAGATACCCAGAGCTGGCATTGTTTCGGGGCCTGCGGCACGGGGGGCGATGTCTTCTCCTTCGTCATGCAGCAGGAGAACCTGGATTTCGCCGGGGCGCTGCCCATCTTAGCCCGCCGAGCGGGTGTGAGCCTGAAACCCCGAACCGAGGCCGATCAGGCCGAGGATAAGCTCAAGAAGCGGCTGCGCGAAATCAACGAGACGGCCGCCGAGTACTTCCACAACCTGCTCTTGAATGCACCTGAGGGCGAGACGGCGCGTGGCTATCTCGCCCAGCGGGAGATCACTCGAGAGACCATCAACAGATTCCAGTTGGGCTATGCTCGCGACGACTGGCAGTCCCTGAGTGATTATCTGCAAGAGAGGGGATACCAACGAGAGGCCCTCTTGGCAGCAGGGCTGATCATCAAGCGCGAGGATGGCAGTGGCCACTACGACCGCTTTCGGGGACGGCTGATCGTTCCCATCCGCGACGAGCGGGGCGGGGTGGTAGGCTTTGGAGCCAGGGCGCTGGATGATTCCACTCCAAAGTACATCAACTCGCCAAAGACCCCTGTCTTCGACAAGAGCGCCCTCCTCTTCGGCCTGGACCTGGCCAAGGGGGCCATTCGCCGGGAGGGGCTGGTCGTCATCGTCGAGGGCTACATGGACGTGCTGATGGCCCACCAGCACCAGATGGCCAACGTGGTGGCGTCCATGGGCACGGCCCTGACCGAGACCCAACTCAGACTGCTTAAGCGATTCAGCAAGCGCTTCGCTCTGGCCCTGGACGCCGACGCCGCCGGCTATCAGGCCACCCTGCGCAGCATGGCCCTGGCTCAAGAAGCCCTGGCCCAACGCGTAGTGCCCGTGCCCACCCCCCGCGGCCTGATCAAATATGAGAGCCATCTGGACATTGACATCCGCATCATCACCCTCCCGCAGGGGCAGGATCCTGACAAGGTGATCAGAGAAGACGCTGCTCTGTGGGCCAAGCTGGTTGAAAACGCTCTGCCGATAGTGGAGTACTACTTCAAGGTCATCACTTCGGAGCTAGACCTGAATTCGCCCAAGGACAAGGCGGAGGCCGTGCGCAGGCTCATGCCCGTCATCCAGGAGATCGGTAGCGCCGTCGAACGGGCCCATTATATCCAGAAGCTGGCACGCCTGGTTCGTGTGGACGAGAAAACGCTTCTGCGTCAAGCTAGGGTGAAAGATAAAAGGGCAAAAAAGCACAAGAAGAAGGATGGAGGAGAAGCGCTACCGGACAGGGAGAAATTCACTCTTGGGCTGGAAGAGCATTGTCTCTCTACCTTGCTCACAAGGCCGCACTTGCTTCAAAGTTTGGATGATGCGCTGCGGAACGTGGGGGTGGATGGACTGAA
>CAZGKH010000293.1:0-5554 GCA_964525665.1 uncultured Anaerolineae bacterium
GTGTCACCGAGGTTCCTGTGCGTCTGGTACCAGGTTACACTGTCGAAGACAGGCTGAGAGGGTCTCTGCAGATGCAGAGTCGGTGATCGGGCTATACCTCGAGCGCGGTCTGGTTTACCAAACGCTGGGCTATTTCGAAGGGGCTCTTGCCGACTATGAGTCAGCGCTGCAGCTCGCGGGCAGTTCGGGTGAGGGCGACTTGGAGCACCTGGAGTGGCGCGCGCTGATAGACCTGGGAAGACTGCGGACCTCTCGCGACTACCAGCGCGCCCATGATTGTTTTCAAGATGCACTGGAACTGGCCCACCGCATGGGCGATCCGAAGGTTCTGGCGGGGAGCCTGAACTGGATGGGCAATTGGTACTTGAACGCAGAAAACCCGCAGGCGGCGGTCACGCACCATCAAGAAGCCCTGGAGATCTTTGAGCAGATCGGGGACCGGCGGGGACTGGCGACCACCCTGGACCTGTTGGGCATAGCCGGTCTTTTGGGCGGCGACATTACCGCCAGCGTGGAGTGTTATGATCGAGCCATCGCGCTTTTCCGGGAACTGGATGATCAGCCCAGCCTGGCTTCGAGTCTGACGGGCCGGGGACACGCTGCCTGCTCGACCTATACCATGCTGACCTTGGTACCGTCGGCCGTTCCCATCCATCCCCGGCGCGACCTTGAAGAGGCCGCTCGCATTACACGCGAGATCGGCTCGCCGGCCGGCGAAGCCTGGGTGCGCTGGTCTGTAGGCCTGTTGGATATCGTGCAGGGCCGCTATGGGCAGGCTCTGGAGGCCATCCGGGATGGCCTTGACATTGCCACCCAGATCGGACACCGCGAGTGGATCGTGGGAAACCGGTGTGCCTTGGGGACCTTGTACGCGGAGTTGCTTGCGCCTGAAGAGGCGCTGCGGCAACTCGAAGCGGCGCTGACCCAAGCTGAAGAATTGCGTTCCAGGGCCTTGATCCACTGGGCAACCGGCGCGCTGGCAGCAACCTATTGCCTGCGCGACGATCTTGCGCAGGCCCGAAAACTTCTGGAGTCGGTGCTCTCCGCCGAAACGCCTATGGATGCGATGTACAAGCGCTATTGCTGGGCCAGCCGGGCGGAACTGGCGCTGTGCCAGGGCGACCCTGCGCTGGCACTGGACATCGTCGAGCGTTTGATTGCCTCGGCTTCCGGCATGGCGTCTGAACGCGTGCTCACCTTCCTGTGGAAGCTCAAAGGGGAAGCGTTGGCCGCCATGGGACGTACGGAAGAAGCTTGCTCCCTGCTGCGCGCCGCGATCGAAAACGCGCGGGAGGTAGGGGAGCGTTTTCTGCTGTGGCGCATACACGCCAGCCTGGGGCGACTGTACCGCGCCATGGACCGCCAGAGGGAAGCCGAGAGTGAATTTTCGGCGGCGTGTGAGCTCATCGAGGAGCTAGGCGACACCGTCCCTGACGAGACGTTGAAGGACAACTTTCTTCAGGGTGCTTACAGTACGTTCAAAACTCCACCATAGCATACGATTCAGTTCTCCTTTAGATCGACAGGCCGCATACCCAGGCCACAGCGTGGGAGATTGATCGCTCTTTGGCTGACTCCCTCAGCGAGCGCGAACTACAGGTCTTACGTCTCCAGTCTTTTCCCTGTTGTCCATCTTCCAGGCAACGATAGAACTGGCCATGCAAGAGCGGGTCATCACCCTGGTTGGCAGCCTCGGCGGAGTGATGGCGCCGGTTGGGCTGATCTTCGCCGGCCCGATTGCTGACACATTCGGCATCCAAAGCTGGTATGTCGTCAGTGGTGGGGTTCTAGCCCTGCTGGGCACTTTATCCCAGCTCTTCTGAACATCGAAAGCAACAACGGAAAAGTTGCTGAAGCGTTGGAGCTAAGCGCCGAAAGCATCAGTGCGGAAATCGCTCCTTCATGATAGAACGCTACCCGATCGAAAACGGCTTTCCCAAAGCTAGTTCAAATCTGATGAACGAAGGTGTGTGTATGCGCCAGTTGAATCAACAACGTTGCAAGAATGGACAAGATGTGGTAGGATCATGACATCGGTTCGACTGAGCGCCGGGGCTCTGGAGTCGTGTTTTGCGCGCGTGATTTGCAAAGGGGGGTGGAAGAGGAAAAGCCACCTGCGTTAGCCGCACAGTGGCTTTTTGCGCCCTCAAGCTATTGACAAAGTATGCGATAGTGTGGTATAATGTATTCAGAAGAGTATTACCGATGACTTCACTGTAGTGGCAGAAAGCGACGAAGTTTCTCAGTAGCTGCCGAAGGCTTCCTTGCGTTGGCAAGGGACTTGCTTTCGGCTTTTTTGTTGCTACCAGCACTCTTTGCAGTGGGGGAGTGCAACGATACAGGTCTCGTTGCCGGCGACCAGCGGGAGCTCGGATCGATTCGAGCGACATCAAGGTTACTTGCATCAGGGGGTGATGCCCATGCTAAACTGAAGCTGGCCTCTTCGCTCGCGGGCGGTGGGGGGTTGGCTTGTTCAGCTTCAACAGCCCGACAAACCAAATGGAAAGGAGGTCAGAACCAATGGCGAAGTTTCTGTTACTCTGGGAACTGGACCAGACTAAGGTACCCGCGGACCCTAAGGAGCGAGCTGCTGGATGGACTCTCTTGATGAGTATGGTGAAGCAAGACCAAGAGAAAGGTATAAGTAAGGATTGGGGAGCATTTCCTGGCGAAAGCAGCGGATACGCAGTCGCTGAAGGAAGTGTGGTAGAAATCCTCAACATGACGCAACAGTATGTTCCGTACGTCACCTTCAAGGTACATCCTGTCGCTTCGGTGAGCCATATAGACGAAATGCTGGAAGCCATGTCCAAGTAATCAAGTGAATTTCACTTGATGGGGCGAGAGGGATATCCTTACCTTTGGGATAAGGGACGAGTGAACTCGGCGCTCGCTTCGCTCGCTTGGCCTTGGGGTTGGCTAATATGGGCTTTACAGCTCACTTCGTTCATCCATCTTAAATGCCCCTGCGGGCACTGCCTACCCGCGGCCCGTTAAGTTGCATTGCCCATATTGCTAAGCAAGAGCCATCCTGGGAAACAGGATGGCTCTTTTGTTCCTCGCCCAACGTAAGCTATATGGGTAATCCTCGAGCGAAGAAATGGCAGTACCGCAAGAGCAAAGCCACCCAATTCCGCTCCCCCTTTGGTGAGGTGGCCGACGAACTGAAAGGAGACCTGGACAATACACATCGGGCCAGTCATCGTCAATAATACCCCTCTGGTGGCAATGAAACGCCCCCACTGTCCAATGTCAAAACCCCCCGGTTGGCCGATGCGCCGGGGAGTTGTCTGTGTATATGCGCTCAAGCAGATCAACAACGTTGCAGGGATAGACAAGATGTGGTACAATTGTGGCATCCAAGACTCTGGGTTCACAGGTGAAGTTGGCTGCCAAAACCCGTCAAAGAAACTAAAATGGCCACGCCCTTACTGAGGACCAAACTCCATATCCCCCCCGTCCGACCCGAACTGGTGCCACGCCCGCGTTTGATCGAACGACTGAACGAAGGCATGACGCGCAAGCTCACCCTCATCCTCCGCCCCGGCCGGTTTCGGCAAGACCACCCTGCTCAGCGAATGGGTCGCCAGCACCAAGCGGCCCGTCGCCTGGGTCTCGCTGGACAAAGGCGACAACGACCCGGTCCGTTTTTGGGCCTACTTCATCGCTGCTCTGCAGACCGTACAAGCCGACATAGGAATAGCCGCCCTGGCAATGCTCCAATCCCCTGGGGTTGCAGGTGCAACCACGCCGCCCCCCATCGAGGCCATCCTGACGGCCTTGATCAATGAGATAGCCGAGGGTGCGGATGCGTTGACTCTCGTTTTTGACGACTACCACTTAATCAAGGCGCAACCCATCCACGATGCCTTCGCCTTTCTGCTCGACCACCTACCGCCGCAGATGCACCTGGTCATCGCTGGCCGGTCCGACCCACCCCTCCCCTTGAGTCGCCTGCGGGGCCAGGGTCAGTTGACCGAACTGCGCACCGCCGACCTGCGTTTCACGCCCGGCGAAGCCGCCGCTTTCCTCAACCAGGTGATGGGCCTGGGACTCACGGCGAAGGACGTGGCTGCCCTGGAGACGCGCACCGAAGGCTGGATCGTGGATCTGCAGATGGCCGCTCTCGCCATGCAGGGACGGGGTACAGAGCGCATCGCCAGCTTTGTCGCGGCCTTTGCTGGCAGCCACCGCTACATCCTGGATTATCTCACCGACGAAGTTCTCCTGCAGCAGCCCGAAAGCGTTCAGACCTTCTTGCTGCAAACAGCCATCCTCGACCGCCTGACCGGCTCCCTGTGCGATGCGGTCACAGGACAGAGCGACGGCCAGACGATGTTGGAGCGGCACTCGCTCTGGCTTTTGCTAAAACTGGCAACCCGGGTTTAATCGGCGTTGGCGCCATCATCGGCATGGCCATTGGCGAGGGGCTTAACCAGCGCTACGGGGAAAACGACGCGTAGACGGTGGCACAATGCGCACGGGCTACCCTTTGAAAGTGCGCGTGCCCAATCTACAGAACGCAGTCAGAAATGGGAATCGCGAATTGGCCACCTGACCAACAGAAAGATTGTACACCTGTCCAATACCAAAATCCCCCCAAAGGCCGATGCGCAGATTAACCATTTGTGGTACAATGTGGGGGAAATAACTCCGAAGGAGAACATAGCATGACTGAGACAGCTATTCGTATCGAAAACCTCACCCGCGACTTCGAGACGGTGAGGGCGGTGGACGGCCTCTCGCTGGAGGTGCCATCTGGCATCATCTTCGGCTTCCTGGGACCCAACGGCGCCGGCAAGACCACCACCATCAACCTGTTGCTGGGGTTGCTCGAACCGACGACTGGGCGAGCTGAGGTGCTGGGCTTCGATACCAGGACGCAGGCGGACGAGGTTCGCACCCGCACGGGAGCCCTCCTCGAACACCCCGGTGTCTACGAGCAACTGACCGCCGAGGATAACCTGGAGTTCCACGGTCGGGTCTGGCGCATGGCGGCACCCGAACGGCAGGCTCGTATCAAAGAACTGCTCACCCACATGGGTCTGTGGGAGCGCCGTAAGGAGCAGGCCGGAACCTGGAGCAAAGGGATGAAGCAGAAACTGGCTCTGGCCAGGGCCGTGCTTCACCGTCCACCTCTGGTCTTCCTAGACGAGCCGACGGCCGGCCTCGACGTGGTGGCAGCGGCGGCGGTGCGCGACGACCTGGAGGCTCTGGCCGCCCGCGAGGGGGTGACGGTCTTCCTGACCACCCACAACATGGCCGAGGCCGAGAGGTTGTGCAGCCAGGTGGCCGTGATCCGTGAGGGCAAGCTGGTGGCGCTTGGTCATCCCGATCAGTTGCGAGCCCGCTCCGGTGGTCCCCGCGTAGAGATCTTCGGGCGTGGGTTCGATGAGCACGCGCTGCAACTGTTGCGAGCGCGACCGGAGGTGATCGCCGCTGAGGTGCGAAACCGGCATCTGGAGATTGACCTGCGCGAAGAGACGGACACTGCGCCGTTGGTCAGCCTGATGGTAGGCGCCGGCGTCCAGGTGGAAGAGGTCCGCCGAGGCAA
>CAZGKH010000294.1:0-5552 GCA_964525665.1 uncultured Anaerolineae bacterium
TGGATCAGCCGAGGCATCAACTTCGTGCTGATTCCTTTGTTGGTTTTAGCAGCCTTGCTTCTTCCGCCCATCTCGCTCAAGAACCGTATCCTGGATTTTGGCTATACAACCATCAATCAAGATGATTGGTCGGTGGAGAACCCCGACGGCGCCCGCTTAGAGATCCCCCCCGCCGCGTTGTCGGGATCGGTCAAGGCCAAGCTCAGTTTGGTGCCGCGCCTCGATTTCCTGCAAGGTTCAGCCGGGAAGGAACTGGTGGCAGCAGCCGAGGCCATCCCCGACAATTTGGATATGAAAAGCCCTCTCTACCAGATAGCCTTGCGGGGGCAGATGCCGACGGAAGCAGTGCTCACCCTGCCCATACCCAACGATGCTGAGCCATATAGCACCCTCGACCTCTACACCTGGACAGGGGAAGAGTGGCAGTGGCTTCCTTGCCACGCTATCGCCGAGGAAGATGTGATTCTAGCCCGTTTGCCCTCCGTGCCTTCCTCGGTGGCGATCATGCAGACCAAGGCCGATTCCCAAATTGTTTGCACGGGGCTGTCCAGCGCACATGCCGTGCCGCCCGACGGGGAGGAAGTCTTGGCAGAACTGTATCCTCAAGGTCTTTACCTGAGCGATGAAGGCAGAGTCAGTGGTGATATCGAATCCCTGTGCCAGGCTAATGAGACGACCTCGCGTGCAATCCTACCCACCCTTCGCAATTGGAGCGAGGAAGGCGGAGTCAGGAGTGATCGTGTTAACAGCATGCTTTCCAATGCCGAACTACGGCGAAAACATCTCGTGACCATCGCCTGGATGGCGGCTGGTAGCGCCTGTGACGGCATTGACATGGACTATCGAGGAATCAACGTCGAGCTGCGGGATGAGTTCAGCGCGTTCATTGCCGAGCTGGCCGAGAGATTACACAAGAATGGGCAATCGCTGACCTTGGGGGTTGTTCCCCCTACCCTGGTGGATGGCGGTGGTTGGGATACAGGCGCTTACGACTGGCGCGCCTTGGGACAGTCTGTGGATGCCCTCAAGATGCCGGTGCCCGACGATCCTGATGCCTACGTTCCTGGCGGATGGATGGAATCTCTATTGGATTGGGCCGTAGGAGAGGTGAATCGCTTCAAGCTTCAGCCGGTTATCTCCACCTATAGCCTGGAAGAAGTTGGCGACACCACCACCAGAATGCCATATATCGAAACCCTGGCCCCCCTTGTCCAGATTGCAGTCGAGGCCGAGGATCCTGCTATTGATCCCGGCGAGCAGGTGACTCTGGCCCTGAACAATCTAGAGGAATCAGACGGCCTCAGCTTCAATGAGACCACTCAGACTTATTGGTATGACTATAGAGACGAGACGGGCGTTCAACATACGGTCTGGCTAGGTAACGCGGAGTGCGTCGCCCACAAATTGGACTTGATAGCGCAGTACAACCTGCGGGGCGTAACGGTGGCCAATCTGCTTGATGAGGGCAACGATCAGAGGGTCTGGGAGGTTGTGCGTGACTTCCGGGAACTTGCAGCGCCTTCGCCAGTACAAAGCACATTTGCACTGATCTGGACGGTGCAGGACGCAGCGGGCCAACTGTCCCAGGTCATGAAACCCTTGAGCGATCCTCGCTATGTGTGGACGGCTGGCGAGCCAGGGGACTACACCTTCGCTGCGGCTATCTCCACCGATGGAGGGCGGACAGTCAGCAACCGCGTTGACGTTGGCCTTCGGGTGCTTGAACCCACCGCTACTCCCACTCCCACTTCCACCCCCACACCGACACCCACTTCCACACCGACATCAACGCCAACATCTACACCAACATCTACACCCATGCCAACATTCACTCCAACCCCTACTCCGACACCGACTTCTACTCCCACATCAACGCCTACCCCCACGTCAATGCCTACTGCCACTCCGTTGCCAACAGCGACGCCTACACCTGTGCCCAAGCCAACAGCGACCCCTAAGCCAAAAGCACCGGCGCTCACGGGCTTAGGTTTCGACTTCGGCATCCAGGCGCATGCCATTAACCAGGATCACGGGCCTATCATCAACGCCGTCAAGGATCTGGGCTTCCGCTGGCTCAAGCAGCAGATTGAGTGGAAGAATCATGAGCCATCCAAAGGCCAATACCAATGGGGTGAAATGGACCGGTTGGTGGAAAGTTGCCAAGCTGCTGGTATAAAGCTTCTTTTCAGCGTGGTCAAGGCGCCGAAGTGGGCCAGGCCAGGAAATGCTGATCTCAGCGTTGAGGGGCCGCCGGCTAACCCCCAAGACTTTGCGGACTTCCTGGGCGCAATGGCCGAGCGTTACAAGGGAAGGGTCCATGCCTACGAGATCTGGAACGAGCAGAACCTTCACTATGAATGGGGCAATGAGACCCTGGACGCTAGCCGCTACGTGCAGCTTTTGGCTGCTGCCTACCAGGCTATCAAAGCCAAAGACCCTGGCGCTATCGTAGTTAGCGGCGCGCTAACTCCCGCTGGAGATAATCCCGGCAAGGCCATTGATGACCTCCGCTACCTGGAGCAGATGTACCAGGCCGGACTGAAGAATTACTGCGATGCCGTGGGAGTCCATCCCAGCGGCTTCAACGTGCCGCCCGACGCCGACTGGCAGACCTGGAGCGATCCTACGGCCTTGTTCCAAGGTCCTTCTGGCAATCACCATCATAGCTGGGCTTTCCGCGGCACCATGGAGGGGTCCCGAAACATCATGGTCTTGTACGGCGATAGTAGCAAGAGGCTCTGGCCTACCGAGTTCGGCTGGGCCTCAACCGATGGCATGGGCGTGGAGCCGACTCAGCACTATGAATACGCAGGCGACAATACCGAGGCCGAGCAGGCCCAATTCTTGGTGAGAGCATACGAGATTGCCAAGAACTGGGGCTGGGTGGGCCCGATGTTTACCTGGAACCTCAACTTCTGGCCCGTTGCTGGACCTAACAGTGAAACGGCCAAATTCGGCATCGTGCGCGGCGACTGGGGCGGACGGCCAGCCTACGCAGCCCTGCGCGACATGCCCAAATAGAGTGGAAGTTGGAGATTGAAGGCTGGAAGTTGGAGCTCTGAGTTGGGGCTCTTGCTTCCTGCCTCTTGCTCCTTAAAGTGGGAGGCCAGTTTGCGATCGCAGAGGAATAGAAGCGATACAATCCAACTTCTGTTGGCGACTTTGCTGGTGGTGCTGGGTATGTGCGCGGGAGCTTTCTCCATCTGGGCTCTGTTCATCTATGAGCCTACTCCAACAACCGTAATCCCTGTTGCGGTGCCGTCTCCCGCCCACACTCCTATCGCCAAGCCAGTGGCCTCACCGACGAGAACAGAGGAGCCTACCGCAACTAGTATTCCCCCCTCAACCTCTCAATCGCCGACGGATACGCCACTACCGCCCGGCCTACCCCCGGAGGATACGCCAATGACGGGCGGTGTACCCCTGGAGGATACGCCGACGCCGCTCGCTCAACAGCCGACAGATACACCCCTCCCGCCCGCGCCACTCTCAACCGATACTCCCACGCCATCAAGTCAGCCTGCAACAGCTACACCGGCTCCACCGACACCCATGTCAACACCTCAGCCACCAGACACACCCGCTCCTACAGCTACACCTACGCCTCGCCCCCCTAAACCTTTGACTATGAGCTCGCCAGAATACGGTATGCAGGGCTTCCTCTGGTGGCGGCCAGAGGTAGCCGATCGTGATCTTGCGCTGATCAAAGACGCCGGCTTCGGTTGGGTCAAGCAGGGCTTCGGTTGGAGGGACATCGAAGGGGCGTGCAAGGGCTGCTTCGACTGGAGTTTTACCGACCGCATCGTTGACCAGGTGGAGAACCATGGACTCGATTTGCTAGTGCGCCTGGATCACCAGCCCTATTGGGCCGGAGAGTACACCAATGGCCCTCCCGCCAACTACGGGGATTTCGGCGATTTCGTCTATGCTTTGGCCAGCCGCTACGTGGGCCGCATCCGCGCTTACGAGATATGGAACGAACCTAACCTGTCCCGGGAATGGGGAGAGAGACCGCCTAACCCCACAGAGTACACCGCCTTGCTGAAAATCGGCTATCAGCGCATCAAGGAGGCCGATCCCAACGCGATGGTCATCTCGGCAGGACTGACCCCGACCAGCCGGTGGGATCACGTGGCCGTCCCCGATGTTGAATTCCTCAGGGGAATGTACTCCGCCGGAGCCAAGTCTTACTTCGACGTTCTGGGAGCTCATGGTGCAGGCTTCAAAGCGCCCCCTGAGATAGATCCCGGGGTGGTGGCCGAGCATCCCGTCTGGGGCAATCCCGGCGATCCCAGTCCTCCGGAGCTAAAGCGTGTCTATTGCTTCCGCCACGTAGAGGACCTACGTCAGGTGATGGTAGAAAACGGAGACGCCGACAAGCAGGTGGCTATTCTGGAATTTGGCTGGACCAGCGACCCCCGGCCCGATTCCCCCTACCACTGGCATTCCGTGTCCAATGAGGAGAAGGCTGATTATTTCGTGCGAGCCTATCAGTATGCCAAAGAGAACTGGTCTCCCTGGATCGGGCTGATGAGTTTGATCTATGTCGCTGACCCCGATTGGACAGAGGAGGCCGAGCAGTACTGGTGGGCTATCACCTTTCCTAGCTATCCTGAAACCAAAGTGCACTTGGCCTATGATCGGTTGAAGGCCATGCCTAAGTAGCTGATTTGCGCCGAGCTGGGCGAAGGTCGCCCGACGTTGGGCGAAGGTCTCCCGACGTTGGGCGAAGGTCTCCCGACGTTGGGCGAAGGTCTCCGACCGAGCCCTGTCCCGCCTCGGTCAGAGACCCTCGGCGAACGCAACAACCTAGGTGATTTGCGCGTTTCAAAATTGGATGGTATAATAGCGACGTGACGGGCGAGTAGCTCAGTTGGTCAGAGCGCACGGTTCACATCCGTGAGGTCAGGGGTTCAAGTCCCTTCTCGCCCATTTGCTATTGGCCGCGGCTGCACCGAGGGTGTTCACATCGTCGAAGCGCTCCCGCGGCTTTTCTTGTACTGTACTACTCACCCCCTACAGCAGAGTGGGCTCCCATGCCCGCGATTTCGGCCTGCGATATCCAGCGGCGTGGAAGACGCCTCTGCTTTCTTGATTTTCGGCGTCGAAGTATCTGTTGACCAACAAGCAAGATTCTGGCCTATGGATGCGCTGCCATCGCTGCCTAATCTGTTAGACTACAAAGTGGAAGCGACCTTATGGGTGATCTTCTCCATTGGCTTCTACGCCCTGGGAGTTGACATCGCCTGGCACTATCGCCGACCGAGGTCCGGCCGGCTGGGCCAATGGGTCGAAACCGTCAAGAGGTGGCCTCATCGTCACTGGCTTCTGGAAGCCGTCAGGTTTCTGTACTACATCGGCATTCCCTACGCCGCTTTGCTGCGCGGAGTTGTCCTGCCCCGGCTCATGGGCTTGACACACCTCGATTGGGTCAAGGGGATCGGACTAGGGACGGTGCTGGGTGGGGGAGCCTTCTTGCTCTTAGCCTTGATCTGTAGATGGTATGTTCGTGCTGTCGCTGCCCTGCCTCTCTCGGCGAGGGAGCGATGGGA
>CAZGKH010000295.1:0-5551 GCA_964525665.1 uncultured Anaerolineae bacterium
CGGTCCAGGCCGATCCCTGGGCCGGGCGTGCTCTAACCGTTCAACAAGCGTGCAGTGGTGTGCAGCCTACCCCCAATTTCAGCGAGTACTACGGCAGCGTGTCCCTGGATGGGGGGGCAGCACCGGTTGGCACGCTGGTCGCAGCCTACAGCCCTCGGGGCGACAAGGTCGGCTGCGTCCAGGTCAGTGTCCCAGGCTACTATCCCTACATGCGGGTGTATGGCGAGGAGGGGACCACGCCTGGGATGAGCAACAATGAGGAGGTCACCTTCAAGGTCGGAGGTTACTTGGCAACCACCGACCCCAGTCCCGTCATCTGGTTCAACGACTGGGACCAGCACGAGGTAGACCTCAGCGCGACCTCAGCGACATGCTACGACTTTGACGATAGCGGCCAGGTGGATCTCCCCGACGCCATGCGGGTGGCCAGCCACTGGCGGGCTAGCTGTGGTGATCTTGACCCTGGCTGGCCGTCTTATGATCCTCTCTACGATATTGACGGTGACTGCGACATCAACATCGTGGACATCATGCTGGTGGTGGCTCGCTGGGGGGAGACTTGCCCGTGAGGGGGCGGTTTTCGGACCACGAAACACGCGAAAGGCCACGAAGAGCGCGAAATGCCTTCGTGGCCTTCGTTTCTTTTGCGCCTTGCGCGATTCAGTTGTCCCCAAGAAGCAAGGTGGCCACGGCAAAGGGCTGCCTGCACCACAAGTTGTGTCAGGGTCCAGTCTCCGCTGTTGCGTTCTTGCAGTGACAAGAGATATGGGGTATAATCATAATCCCAAAACCCACGTTTTGCAAAAGGAGATGAGCTCATGGAGGCAACCTTAGAGAGAATCGGAAGTGCGGATTTGCAGGTCTTGCAACAAGACTTGGAAGAGTTGGAAAAGAAGTACGGGATCAACTCAGAGGCGTTCTATGAGAGGTTCCAGGCTGGGCAGATGAGTGATGAGGCCGATTTCATGGAGTGGAATGCGCTGTATAAGATGGCTACAAATTTGGAGAGAAGCCATGGATAAGATCACAGTAAGATTGCCAGAGGTCATCGCTACACAACTGGAGACAGAACGCGTCAGCCAAGAGGAGTTGAACACGTTCCTGGTAACGGCTGTAAGGGTTTGGCTGATGCGGCGTGAAAAACTCCTAGGTGAGACGCAACGTCCTTGGTCTGAGGCTTTCCAGGACAGCGCAGTAGCCTTTGTAGACCAGTTGATTGATGAGAACCAGGTACTGTTCGAGGAACTGGCCCAACTATGACCCCAGGCGCTCCTTTCGAGGACCACTCTGACATCATAGGTCGCCTTCTGGTGCGCGTCTATGAGATCCATAAGCAAGTGCTGGCCAAGGGTGGGGGCGGATTAGAGGGGATTCGAGATGCAGGAATGCTCCATGCTGCTGTTGCCCGTCCCTTCGCAACTTTCGGCGGAATGGAACTCTACCCTGGGGACTTCGAAAAAGCAGCCGCGCTCTTTCATTCGCTGATCAAGAGCCATCCTTTCATGGACGGAACCAAACGCACCGCTTTTGCCTCCGCCATTTATTTCCTGCGCGAGCGGGGTTATTCTGTGCAGGATCCTTTGCCTAAAGACAAAGTCATTCGTTTTTGCGTACAGGTGGCAGAGGAAGCAGCGCGTCAAGCAAAAGGTGAGACCGTGCGTCCCAAGACCATTCCGGAGATCGCAGCTTGGCTCAGAGGCTTGTTGGGCTCGGGGGGAGGTTGAAGTGACGGCTGATCCCCTGTGCACGCCAAAGGCCACGAAAGGCGCGAAGTGCTTTCGGGGCCTTTGCTCTTTTGATGCAGCCTAGGCCAAGCTTCTGTATACTTGAGGCCGGCGTTTGTCTTGCGGTTGTGAAGATCGCTGTGTGAAGAAACGGGGACAAAACCGTTACAGACTCGTAACATTTGTCGGCCCAGACGTAATCATTTTGTGGTAGAATAGGGACATGCTTCATGAAAGACGAGGGGGAGAAATGAACAGAAGGAAGTTGCTTGCTCTTGTGTGTCTCGTTGTTTTATTCGCTTTGGTGATGTCTAGCAGCTACGCTCGCGGCGATGCCCCATTCGTCGAAGGCATAGCCGAGATCATAGCCAGGCAGGTGTCCCAACTGCCTCATGGCGTCTACGACCCTCTTTCAGACAGGACTTTCGTCGTCTTTCCAGGCTGTTCGCCACTGGGGGGAACTGACACGGCTCCGTGTACGGCCGACCCTTACATAACCTATTACGATCACGAAAGCAACACCTGGGCTGCGCCGATGAAAGTGACCGATTCCCCGCCTCGGCATGATTCCCATTTTTATCCCCAAATGATCATAGATAGCCAGCACTACGTCCACGTGTTCAATAGCGGCCACCTTGATCCCATACAACACTTCAAGTCTACGGTGAAAACTGATCACAGCAACATCTTGTCCTCAGGGAACTGGCAGGAGCGGCCCTTCAGCAACACAGATGATCAGGACAAGGCGACTTACGTCATGGCTTTCAAGACCCAAAGCGATGCCATCTATCTCTTCTATCGCCACACGGCACAAGATGCACCCGATTATTATGAGCCTATTTACTACGTCAAATCAACAGACGACGGCGACACCTGGAGTATACCAGGAAAGGTCATTGATCCTGGCGGCAAAGCTCAAAGCGACGGGAGCTGTGACGATCTAACCAACGACGATGGGTGGGACACCATTTACATAAAAGGCATTTACTATCAGAGCGATCCTGAGGAATTGCACATCACCTTTGAAAACCACAAGAATCACAATGACTATCAGGACAAGCTCTTCTACGTCCGCTTCAGTTTTGGCGATGAAAAAGTGTATGCCCCCAATGGCAATGACCTGGGGCAATGTGTGAATCAAAGCGAGTTTGAGAATCCAGCCAACAAAACAGAGATACACAGTACAGGCCAACGAGAGTTCTCCGACAAGACTTGCAGTGTGGTTGGCCTTGACGCCAATGGCAAGGTCAACATATTCCACACCACCAGAGAGAACAATGGCAAACTAACCATCAATCAGGTTGTTTGGAATGGACCTGATTGGGATCCTGCCATTCACCTGTTCTGGGACGAGCCGTATGATACCCGGCCGCTGGATGTCGAGTTCTACGACGATAACTCGTTTGATCTGTACATCGAGCAAGCCAAATTCGACCTGAGTTTGACCAAGCTATCCAGGTGGCGCTACAATAACAACCCCAATGACCCCCAGTGGTCGAGAACCATGATCAAGTCCAACACCAGGGATGGTATCTACTCCTTCGCTTTTGTGACGAACTACCATCCACACATAAAGATGACTTTCATAGAAGGCCCGTACACTGATTGGCGCTACCCCCTCCCCGCCGGCAAGATGTACGCCTGGGGCATAAGAGAAGATGTCAGGCTTTACTCCATCGGGGGGCGAGTAGCCGATGTCGGCGGTATGCCCTTCGCCGGGGTCGCCATTTCCGCCGACGCTGGCATGACAGCTACCACTGACGCCACTGGGCACTATACCTTTACTGGCGTCGCCAAGGGCACTTATGCACTTACTCCCACGCTGACTGACCATACATTCCATCCTCTGACTCGGACTGCCATCATTCCGCCGGACGCGACTGATGAGGATTTCACCATTCTGTCCGCGCCTGTCTCAACCACTCTGACCATCGGCCCCGACGCGGTCAGCCTCCCTGCCAGCCTGGCTCTCACCGATACCCAGGGCTATACGATCCGCTTGGACTTTCCGTCAGGGGTGGTATCTCGCCGGACGGAGCTGGTCTTGCAGCCAACCGTGGCTTCTGGGGGAACTGGATTTGCCTTTGCTGGCCATGCCTTTGATCTGACAGCTTTTCAGCAAGGCGCCGCTCAGCCCAACCTGACCTTTGATGTGTCCGTGAACGTGACCATTCACTATGGCGATAAGGGCCTGCATCTCGTCTCCGAAGAGAGCGAGCTATCCCTACGTTGGTGGACGGGCCACCAGTGGCAAGATGCGACCGAAACGTGTCATCCGGCATCGTCTTACGTGCGTGACCCGGAGAGCAACACCCTCAGCCTGGACATCTGTCGCGTGGGTCATTTCGGTCTCTTTGGCCCGACAAATCAGATATTTCTGCCATTGGTTCTCGGTGGCTATGAGTCCAGTCGGCTAACCCATCATCCTTCCGATGATGTCCAGCCAGCCCTTTCGCCTGACGGCAAAACGGCTGTGTTCGTCAGCCATCGGGACGGTCGGCCCGATGTATATCGCACCTCCACCATAGGTGGGCCCGCTGCCAGTCTCAATCCGACCCTGGCCGACAAAGACACGCCGGTCTTTTCACCGGATGGCTCCACAATTGCCTATGCCACCAACCGGGCTGGCGACTGGGACATTTATCTGATGGACGCCGATGGGAGCAACGCTCGTGTGGCGGTGGAGGGCCTGGGGACAGATGAGCTTCACCCGTCCTTCACCCCAGATGGTGCAGGGCTGGTGTTCAGCAGCAATCGCGCTGACGGCAACTGGGACATCTACAGCGCCGCCATCGGCAGTAGCGAGTGGACCCGCCTGACCACCGACCCGGCCGCCGATCGCTTCCCGTCCGTCTCGGCTGATGGTGGGACCATTGCCTTCCGCAGCGAGCGGGATGACAACAGCGAGATCTACTTGATGGACGCCGACGGCTCCGACCTGCGCCGCATGACCCGCGAACCGGCTTTTGACGGCTATCCTTCTATCACCCCAGATGGCAGCGGGGTGGTATTCGCCTTCGACCGATCCGGCCAGTGGAATGTCTACGTGGTCAATCTGGCGGGGGAGAGGCTGAGGACGTTGGAGCAACGAGAGGGCTGGCAGATGCGCACTCCGCGACTGTCAACCGATGGGCGCCTCCTCCTGTATGCAGGGGGTCAGGTGGGCAGCACCTTTGACATTTACCAGCGTGAGTTTGCCAGTCCGCTGATGTTGATGGCGCAGCGCGGCGCAGACAGCCTGGGGAATCACTGCGATTGGGAAGGGGGGGTGCTGGCCTACGGCTGGCTCCACACCTGGCGGGCGACCCAAGACGACCAGTACCTTCAGTGGGCACAGGAATGGGTGGATGGCTGCGTCCTACTCAAAACGGAGATCACCCACGTCAACGATGGGCTGCTGGGTTACGCAGCACTAGTCACCTACGAAACCAGCGGCCAGCCAGAACACCTCGCCTTCGCTGAGCAAGTAGCCGACTACCTCATGAACACCGCCCCGCGCACCGCCGACGGCACTCTGGCCCACGACAGCAACCGGGTATGGGTAGACACGCTTCTGGGAGCAGTGCCATTCTTGACCAAGATGGGCCAGATCAGCGGCGATGATGCTTATACTGACGAGGCCATCTCCCAACTGATCCAGCACGCGGAGCACTTGCAGGATCCGGCGAGTGGCCTGTACCGTCACGCCTGGGACGAGAGTGGAGGCAACCCCGCGGGTCAGGTCTACTGGGGGCGCGGCAATGGGTGGGCGCTGCTGGCCGCTGAGGAGGGCTTGTCTGGCATCACCATCACGCATCCCCTGCGCGGCACGGGTCTTGTCAGCGAGT
>CAZGKH010000296.1:0-5543 GCA_964525665.1 uncultured Anaerolineae bacterium
TCTTCTACTGCACCTGACCGTCCGAGCAAGAGAGCGCCGGTGCGGCGCTCATCGCGGCTCAGAACGGAATAACCAACGTGGCCGCCCTGCTGGGTGGCATGACTGCCTGGGAGCAGGCCAACTACCCGGTGGACAGCGAGAGTGCTGTGGTCCCCGTGCTCACGCCGACGCCCTCGTCTGGCGCGACGCCTAGCGGGGGGACCATCATCAGCTCGGCCGACATGCCGCGCATCACCGCCCAGGAACTCAAAGCCAAACTGGACGCCGGCCAGGCCGTGGTCTTTGACGCCCGGCGGCAAACGTCCTACACCCAGCGGCACATCGCCGGAGCCATCTCCCTGCCTCAAAACGAAGTGGCCGCCCGCCTGGCCGAACTGCCCACCGACAAGCTGGCCGTCTTCTACTGCACCTGACCGGCCGAGCAGGAGAGCGCCGGTGCGGCGCTCATCGCGACTACGAATGGAGTAACCAACGTGGCCGTCCTGCTGGGTGGCCTGGCCGCCTGGGAACAGGCTGGCTACCCAGTGGTCAGCCAGTAGGTATCGGTAGGGTACGATCTACACGCAATTCCTGGGCTGGTGGCCGAAGCAGGACGTGGAACAGGGCACCCAAGCCTTGCTCGCCCTGCATAATGCATGAGGAGAGAAGAAACATGACATCGAAGAAGCGGAAGAGAGCCCGCGGCCGGGCCAGGCGCCGCCGAAGGCGAAGGATACGCCCTCTGTACGTGCTGATCCCTGTAGCCTTGGTGGTGCTGGTAGGTGGGGGCTGGTTACTGGCGACTACTGCGAGCTCGCCTGGCACGAGTGAGTCGCCGCAGTTCCCTGTCTGGCTACGGATCTTGGCCCCCAAGGTCAAGCGGGCTTACGCCCAGGTGGTGGCCCATCGGGAGGAGTTGCAATACATCTGATGCCTTCCATTAGCTTCCCCCTGGTCTTCTTGGCCGGCTTGTTATCCTTTCTCTCGCCCTGTGTTCTCCCGCTGGTGCCCATCTACCTGAGCTACCTGTCGGGAACCAGTATCTCCGGCAACCCAGCGTCCAATCGGTGGCATGTCCTTAGCCATGCCCTGCTCTTCGTCGGGGGCTTCACCCTGCTCTTCGTTATTCTCTTGGGCCTGCCCACCACTATCCTGGGCAGCGCGTTGCAGCAGTATAAGGGTTGGATCACCAGGATCGGCGGGGTAATTCTCATTTTGTTCGGCCTGCACACTATGGGGATCGTCACCATTTCCATCCTCAACATGACTCGCCGGGTGGATGTGGCAACGGGAATGAAGCAAGGCTACGCTCGCTCGGCCCTGCTGGGCGTGACTTTCGCTGCGGGTTGGACACCCTGCATAGGCCCCTTGCTGGGCACGGTGATGACGCTGGCTTTCGCAGAACCCTCACGGGCAATGGTGTTCATCTTCACCTACGCCATGGGCCTGGCCATCCCCTTCCTGGTGACGGCGATGCTGCTGGCGCAGGCTGCTGGCTGGTTGAAGCGCCTCAACCAGCACATGCGGGCAGTGGAGATCGTCAGCGGGTTGCTGATGGTCGGAGTAGGGGTCTTGCTCGTCACCGGCACGTTCTCCGTGCTTAACGACTACTTCAACCGCGTCACACCCGAATGGTTGTTGCAGTACTTGTAGAAAGAAGAGGCATCACGCATCGCTTGTCACGACACGAAGGGAGGTTTTGAATGAATAACAACAAAATGGTCCTGCTCGTCATTGGCATAGTCTTAATCCTCGGTGTGAGCTTCGCTGGGGGCTACTTTTTCTTCGGTCGGGGGGCAAAACCTGAGGTATCCTTGGCCTCAAACCCCCCCACCACGGCATTGGCTTCCTCGCCTGAAACGGCCGTACCCACCCAGGCGGAGACCTCTCAGCCCACGCCAACCGCCGCATATCTAGCCCAGGCAGTCTCGGCCGCGGAGATGTTTTCCGAGTTCACCTGCCCCTGTTGTGGTAACCTGATCGGTGATTGTGACTGCGGCATGGCCGGTGAGAGAAGGGGGTTTGTAAGTGGGCTGGTTTCCTCGGGAAGCAACAAGTTGGAGATATATCTGGCCTACGCCGATCAGTACGGTCTGGACTCCTTCGCCTCTGAGGAGGTCAGGGCCGATATCAGGGAGTACAAGGTAGCCAATGCCCCTGCGGAGCGGCCCCAGATTGCGCTTGAGCCACAGAATGTGGACCTCGGCGACGTGAGTGCGAAGGGGGGCAAGGCAGAAGCCAGCATCACCATCAAGAACTACGGTCAGACGGATTTGATTGTGGATAACTTGAGCACCTCCTGCGGTTGCACCACGGTC
Organism: uncultured Anaerolineae bacterium; assembly: GCA_964525665.1. Taxonomy (GTDB): domain Bacteria; phylum Chloroflexota; class Anaerolineae; order VGOG01; family VGOG01; genus CAYMKL01. The sequence goes on from CAZGKH010000296.1 coordinate 2,298, forward strand.
TCTGTGGTCAATAACGGCGAGGAAGGGCCTGTGTTTGGCACTAGCACGCCGTCAGAGGGTTGGTCCACAACGATCCAGCCGGGGGAGACTGCGGAATTGAGGATCTATTACGATCCCAATGTTCACAAAGATGCCCGGGGCCCTATGATGCGCGAGGTCTACGTCTCCTCCAACGATCCGGTTGATCCTGTGGTCACAGCCTCAATTGAGCTTAATCAAGTTGATTAGAATTGGACAAGGAGAATGGCCATGTTGAGAAAGGTGGCGTTAGTGCTTCTCTTGCTGGCAGGGTTGGCACTGCTGGGAGGGTGCTTGAGTCAGTCAGAGGAGCCGACAGCGCCGCCCACGGCAGCGAACGAGGGTTTGTCGGCGTCCACGCCTGTGGCTGCGACCGCCAAGTCCCCAGCGCCGCGTGCCGGCCACCCGGCGCCGGATTTCACCCTTACAGACCTGACGGGCAACGAGCTTAGCCTCAGCGACTTCGAGGGTCAGGTGGTGTTGGTGAACTTCTGGGCCACCTGGTGACCGTACTGTCGTAAGGAGCGGTCCGCTCTGCAAAAGGCTTACGAACAATACCGCGATCAGGGTTTCGTCATCTTGGCTGTGGACATCGGCGAAGGGCAGGACACTGTGCAGGCTTACACCCAACAATTGGGCTTGACGTTTCCCACCCTGTTGGATAAAAAGAATGCTGTGGCCCAAAGATACCGCATACCGGGTGTCCCCACCAGCTTTTTCGTCAGTCGCGAGGGGATGGTTCACGCTCGGCACGTCGGGCCAATGAATGAATCACTTATCAAAGAGTACCTGGACCAAATCCTGTAGAGGAGTGCAACAATGACCCCAAAAAACCAAAAGTCAAGCGGAGATGAGGGAACACAGGCTCGTCAAAAAGGGTGGGGGAGATGGCTTCCCATTGCCGGGCTGATCCTGGCGGCTGTCATTATCGGCGTTGGGGGAGGCTGGTTCCTGGGGCGACAAAGGAGCACCGGCGCGACAGCAGTGCCCGAGATCCAACTGGCCTCTGCTTCCTTGCTTTCTGATAAGGTGAGAAGTGCCCCGCCGGTGGTGCAAGAGGCATATCGGTTTGCCATCGCCAACCCGGAGGTACTGTCCAAGCTCCCTTGCTATTGTGGCTGCGGCGGCATGGGACACACGAGCAACCTGGATTGCTTCATCGAGGAAGTCAAACCGGATGGATCCATCGCTTTTGATTACCACGCTCTTGGGTGAAACATCTGCGTGGATATCGCGCGTGACGCGATCAGACTGATGAGCCAGGGAAAGCCGATGGTGGAAATCCGGGCCTTCGTTGATAGCCAGTATAGCAAGTTCGGTTCGCCGACCAATACCCAGCCGGTGGAGTGATGAATGAAGAGAGCTACGTTGGGCAAGTTGATTTTCATAGTACTGCTTTTCGCCCTCGCTGGCGTGGTGCTCTTCGCCCCATTCCCGCTCCAAGCGGGGCAGCCGGCCGAGCACCGCTTCAGTCTGAAAGCACGCAACTTCGCCTTCGAGCCGGAAGTGATCCAGGTCAACCAGGGCGACCGGGTCATCCTGGAACTGGAGTCGGTGGACGTCACCCACGGCGTCTACATTGATGGCTATGGGGTCGAAGCAGTGGGTGAACCCGGCCACAAAGGCCATCTCGAGTTCGTCGCCGACCGGGTGGGGAAATTCAAGTTCCGCTGCTCTCTAGCTTGCGGACCGATGCACCCCTTCATGATCGGGGAATTGATCGTGAGGCCCAACAGCCCTTACCAGCGAGCCATCGCTCTGGCGCTGTCGGCTACCGTTGGCTCCGTTGTCTATCTATGGTACAGAGGTCGGACTCGGCAGAACCCAAGTCCAGAGCAACAGGCCACAGGAGCCTGCCCTGAGCCTTGTCCTGAGCGAAGCCGAAGGGCTGACGAAGGGCGGCGCATTGAGCTGACCAGGATTCCGCTCCTGAAGCGATTGCTGCTGTGGAGAGGATTTCAGCCGGTGCTGATGCTGCTCACCCTGTTCGGCTTCGTACTGGCCATCATGACGGGCCTCTTTGGCACACCGGTGGGCAGCAAGAACTTTTCCATCGTCTTTGTGTGGATCGTGTGGTGGGCGGTTCTGAAAATCGTGCTGGTGCCTCTCACCGGACGCCTGTGGTGCACGGTGTGCCCCATCCCCGCTCCCGGCGAGTGGCTGCAGCGGCGGGGGATCATGGTGAAGCGAGGAAACAAGCCCCTATCGCTGGGGAGGAAGTGGCCGCGTAAGCTGGACAACGTCTGGCTGCAGAACGTCGGCCTGTTGGCCGTGACTATCTTCAGCCCCATCATTCTGACTGTTCCCTGGGTCACGGGCGTTGTACTGCTGGTCTTCATCGCAATGGCCGTCGTTCTCAGCCTGGTCTACGAACGACGGGTTTTCTGCCGTTACTTGTGTCCGGTGGGTGGGTTCGTGGGGCTGTATTCCATGGTCTCGCCGTTGGAGCTGCGGGTCAAGGACCTCGAGGTCTGCCGCAATCACAGGGAGAAGGAGTGTTACCTGGGGAGCGCGGAGGGGTATGGTTGTCCCTGGATGGTCAGGCCCTGGAGATTGCAGCGAAACGCTTACTGTGGGTTGTGCACCGAGTGTCTCAAGACTTGCCCCAAAGACAACGTGGCCGTAAACCTCAGGCCCTTTGGCTCGGATCTGCTCGTCAAGGCAGGCAGGGGGCTGGACGAAGCCTACAATGCCCTCATCATGTTAACCTGTGCCCTGATCTACTCGGCCGTATTTCTGGGGCCGTGGGGTTGGCTCAAGGACTGGGCCGGTGTCGCTTCCATCTCAGGCCGTGCGCTGTACGCTATCGTTTTCCTGGCCATCAACCTGCTGGTGGTGCCCGGCCTGTTCTTGCTCGCGACGGTGCTGTCCAAGGGGCTGAGCAGCGTGCGGGAAGTGTCTCTGAAGCAGGTATTCATTGATCACTCCTACGCTCTGGTGCCCATGGGGCTGAGTGTGTGGATTGCTTTCAGTTTCTCTTTCCTGTTCGTCAACGGCTCTTATGCCCTATCCATTATCTCCGATCCCTTCGGCTGGGGATGGGACCTCTTCGGCACCAAGTCGTATCCCTGGACGCCGATGCTGATAGAGCTGGTGCCCTATCTCCAAATAGTGACTCTCATCGCCGGCCTCATCTTCTCTATTTACATCGCCTACCGCATCGGACGGCAACACAGTGCTAGTGAAAGCCAGACTATCCGGGGACTGGTCCCGATAGCCGCTTTCTTG
>CAZGKH010000297.1:0-5526 GCA_964525665.1 uncultured Anaerolineae bacterium
CGACTTGCATGTGTTAGGCACGCCGCCAGCGTTCATCCTGAGCCAGGATCAAACCCTCCATAAAGAGTTGACTTTTGGAACCCAAAATTTCCGCACATCCTTCTTACCACTCTTCAGTTGTTAAAGTGCTCCCATCCAAGCAAACAGGATTATAACACGGCTCTGACAATTTGTCAAATCCATTTGGATGAAAAAAGCCGATGCTTTGACACCGGCAGAGGCAAAAGATCTATCACTTTTTGTGATTCCCCTTAAGCTTTAGACTATTTGCCTCCTTTCTCAGTTGTTAGATCTTCTCGACAAGAACGAGCGAGATCAGCTTTCTAAACACATTTGTATTATACCATAAATGAGCAGACTTGTCAAAAATCATTCGGGAGCGTTGTGCATTTGGGACAAGCTCCCCGAGAAGTTTCAGGCGGCCAGCCCAGCAACTGCCCGCGCAAGATGCGAGCGACTCTTAGTCCTCTTGTGGCAGCGGCTCGCACGGGCGTGACCATTTTCGTCCTTAGTGGTGTGCTAATGCTCATGGTAAACTGTGTCCGATTTTCGACGTGCCCACTATCTGTGCCCCTTCAGCCCCCGCGCTGTCACCTTTCTGCTACACAGTTTTGCTATCATGAGAGCAAATCCACTCCTTTGATAGGCAAGGTCTCCGACCAAAGCCCTTTTCGCCTCAGTCGGAGACCTTCAGCCAACGTCAAAGATCACACAAAACCCAGGAGGTGTTCCCATGAAACGCAAAACGAAACGCAGAACGATATCCGCCCTTGTGTTGGCGCTGGCTTTGAGTGGCCTGCTGGCCTCCACCGCCCAGGCCGATGGGATGATGATTCCCTTCCCATCAGAAGTGGGCTACCTGCAGGTGGATTACCACCGGGTGACAGTGACCATTGACGGTCCTCACGCCCACACCAGCGTCGAACAGCGCTTCTCCAACCCCTACCTCATGCCCTTGGAGGCTCGCTATGTCTTCCCCCTGCCCCCCGGCGCAACCATTCGTGACTTCACCGTGCAACTCGACGGCGCGCCTCAGACGGTGCAGAACATGAGTCGCGCCGAGACGGAAGCCTATCTCCAGAAGGCCATCGCCGACCGGCAGGACCCGTCGCTACTCCAGTACCTGGGCTGGGAGATCTACGCCGTGGACCTGACCCTGCCGCCACTGGGGGGCACGAGCATGATCTTGGAGTACGAGGAACTGCTGTTGCCCCAGGGGAACCTGTGCCGCTACTACTACACCCTGGGCACCGAGCGCTACTCCCTGACCTCATTGCAGGAGGTGTCGGTGGAAGTAGACCTACAGGCCGACGATGGGATAGCAACTGTCTACTCGCCGGGCCACCAACTCTCCGTGGAGCGGCTCAGCGCCGGGCGCGTGCGGGCTTCTTACCACGCCGAGAACGTGCTGCCCACCGAGCACTTCGAGCTGTACTATACCCTCACTGGCCAGCCGTTCGGCGCTGGCCTGCTGACCCACGCTGACCCAGAGCTGCCGGACGAGGGTCACTTCCTGCTCCTGCTCTCTCCCAGTTCCAATGTGGCTGAGGCCGATGCCGCTCCCAAGGACATCGTCTTCGTCGTTGACCGCTCCGGCTCCATGGCCGGCGAGAAGATCGAGCAGGCCCGGCAGGCGTTGCAATTCATCCTGGGTCAACTGAACGAAGAGGATCGCTTCGCCGTCGTCAGCTTCGATGATCTCATTGAGACCCAGGCCGAAGCTCTCCAACCGGTCACTGCCCAGACCATTCGCCGCGCTCAATCCTACGTCGCCCGCCTCCGTGATCGCGGCAACACTGACATCGAGGGGGCACTGCGGCGGGGGTTAGGGATGCTGAAGATCAGCCAGTCTCGCCCCGGAGCCACGCCCGTCATCGTTTTTCTCACCGATGGCCTGCCCACCGCCGGCGTCACCGACGAGGCGGCCATCGTGGATAGCGTGCGACTGGGGAATGACGTGGTGGGAGCCAGCATCCACGTGGTCGGCGTGGGATACGACGTCAACACCCACTTGCTGGACCGCATCGCCGCCCAGAACCACGGAGCTGTGACCTACGTGCAACCCGGCGAGAGCCTGGAGCGGGTGCTGACGAGCTTCTACAGTCAGATCGCCCATCCGCTGCTGACTGACGTGGAGGTGGAGTTCGAGGGGCTAATGGTCGAAGACGTGTACCCCCGCCAACTGCCCGACCTGTTCGTCGGATCGAGCCTGGCGCTGGTCGGACGCTACTCCACTGCCGACTCCACGACGGCAACGGTGCGGCTGCGGGGCCAGATGGCAGGAGAGGTGTGGGAGCAGGTCTACAGCTTTGATCTGACGGAGGTGGGCGAGCACGCGTTCGCGGCTCGGCTGTGGGCCACCCGCCGCGTCGGCGAGCTGCTTGACAGGGTGCGGGTGGAAGGGGAGACGGCGGCGCTGGTCGAGGAGATCGAATCACTGGGGCTGCAGTATGGGATCGTGACGCCATATACCGTCGGCGTGGTGCAGGGGCAGGCGAGCGGGGCAGCCTCGGCGGCCAACATGCAGCTTTATCGGCAGGATTTGGACGGCGACGGCCGGCCGGACATCAACCAGGCGTCGGGCGCGGCGACGGTGGGAGCGCGGGCGCAGAACCTGGCCTACCAACAAGCGACGCAGGTCGGCCTGGCCGCCGGCGCCAACGTGGTGAACGTGGGAGACAAAAGCGCGGCTCAGGTAGGGCGCTACGCCTTCGACCTGAGCCTGGTCGCCGATCTTGGTCTGGACTCGCTGGCGGCTGCCGACGAGGGGTGGCTGGAGGAGAACGCGGACCGCATCGTGCGCTTCGCCTCAGAAGAATACTTCGAGCTGGCGAAGGACGCGGCAGTCAACCAACTCTTGCAGGCCGGACCGAACGTCGTGTTCGAGCACGAGGGCAAGGTGATCGCAGTGCAGGCCGATGTGCCGCCGACGCAGCAGGCCCCAGCCCGGGAAGGGGTGGAGCGTGAGCAGCCAGGCGCTGGAGGTCTCGACAGCGTTTTGCTTGACCTGATGCAGTGGTTAGGGCGGTTCCTGGGCCTGGGAGGGCTTGTCAAGTGACTTAGCCCTCTTGCAGCCCGTCCCGCAAATGGGTCAGCTTGGCTGCCATCTCTGCCCCGCACCAGGGGCACTGGGCCAGGTGGGACTCGTGGCTGATGATCTGCACGCCGCAGGAGGGGCAGGTTGTGGGATACTCGGCCATCTGTCCCTCAAAGACCTCCTCCATCGAGTAGCGAGACTTGTGGTGGGTGACGACGGGCCGAACGCCGGGCGCGGCGAAGGCAAACTCGTCCGGGCCATTGACGATGACCAGCGGCTCATCGGCCGACAGCCCGTGCGCCCTCAGCCACCGCTGGCAGGCCTCGGCGACCTGCGCCAGGGTTAAGGTCTCCGCATCGGCCACGGTCTCCGGGTAGCCGTCCCTTTCCTCCGGGCCGGGATAGCCATGAGGATAGTAGCCCGGTCGCTCGAACGTCCCCACCTCGGGTTCCGTCGGGTCAATGGGCGCGCCCTGAGCGTAGAGGGTGAAGAGGAAGTGACCATTGCTGTCACAGACATCCTCCCAGATCACTGGGCCGGCGTGGTAGTCGGTCCAGACCTCGAAGGTCCAGGGCAGACCTCGGTCGTGAGCTTCGCGCACGTCCAGCAGGTTGGCTCCCTGACGCAGGCAGTTGGCACAGAGAGTCAAATCCGCGCCCAGTTCCAGGGTGGGTGTCTGGCGCTGGCAGCGGGTGCAACAGCCACTGGGCTGATACCCGTAGATCCATTCCTCGTCCACTTTCAACTGTCTCATGGATCACTCCTTCTGCACCTGCTCGCCGGCCCACTTGCGAATCTTTGAGCTTCGATCCTCCAACGCCGGCCGGATGAACTCTGGCCCATACAGCTTCAGCCCCAGCTTGTAGAAGCGCAACCGCGTCTGGAAGGCGCTGGCGCGTGCCCCCTGTTCCACCATCTCCCGCACCTCCGCGGTGTGCATCTCCTCGTGAAAGGTCTCGATGATGTCGGCGACCGCTCGATCGAAGGGCTCGGCATCGTACCGGCCTCCCGCCCCCAGGTAGCGGCGAGCTACAGCCGCTGGATCGCCTTCGACCTGAACCAAGCCGACGATTGCGGCGCGCTTCAAGTAGTCGGGCACGAGCCCGAACAGCGCTGTGGTGAGCCCAGTGAAACCTGCCGGCCTCTTCCCTCGCTTCATGGCTTCCATTAGGCTGAGGCCCTTCCGGCGGAGATCTTCCCGTCCCTGGATAAGCCAGGTGCACAGGGTCTTCTTCTGCTCCCGCGACAGAGCCGGCGTTTCCAGGGTCTGCCCCAGCATCTCCTTTCCCAGGGCGAAGGTGTACTCGCACCGGGCCAGCAGGAAGTACAGCAATTCCAGACGCTCTTCTACTGGGAGCTCTTGGTCGGCAATGATGCCATCGGTGAGGGCGATTGTGTCCTCCTTCGTCGAGCCAACGAAGATGTCCTGCTCACCGTCCAGGCTGCGGATGGCCAAAGCCAGACGGTGGCCGCGCAGGCGCCCTCCGGCCGCCAGGCAACTGATCGCCGCCAGCAATCCGTGCGGCACGCCGTACTCGCCCCCCGGACGGGTAATAGCCAGGGTGTACTCAGCCACCCGTTGCTTCATTCGAGCCGAAATGTCCTGATGGTGGAGAATCCGCACCGCGGCATAGCCGAAGATGTAGGGCTCACCCAACCGCTCTCCGATCAGGAAGACGGGCTCTTTGCCGTACTTGTGGTAGCCGTAAAGGTCGTAGTAGTACTTCTCCAGCCCTTTAGCCATCATCTCCTCAATGAGGGGCCTTTCATCTTTGGGGATACGGAGTTTCCGATAAAACTGTTTTAGCGAGAATTCACTGTTCATTGGCTTCCTCCCTGAGACTCTTGGGGTTTGGGAAAACCCCAAGAGTATGAACCCCTTCACCAGCGTTCATACCGCACCAGATCGGACAACGCTTTGCGTTTTTTCGGCCTGGGCTGGTCAGCCGGATACCCCAGGGGCGTGAAGGCGATAGGTTCCACGCCGTCGGGCAGGCCCAGCACGTCGCGCGCGGCGGTAGGGTCGAAGGCACCGATCCAGCAGGTGCCCAAACCCAAGCTGGCAGCGGCCAGGATCAGGTGATCCATAACAATGGCCACATCCATGTCGGTGTAGTTCTTACCGTCCCTGCGGGTCCAGCCTTTGGCCGAAATCCCGCAGGCGCAGATGACCAGCGGCGCTTGCGTGAACCAACCGCGGGGATAGATTCGCTTCAGTTCCGCTTCTCGCCCTGCTGTGGGGATCACGACGAGCTGAAAGGGCTGACGGTTGGCCGCAGTGGGCGCCAGCCGCGCCGCTTCCAGCACTTGATTCAAAACCTCATCCTCTACCTGATCAGGCTTGTAGGCCCGCACACTGTACCGCTTCTTGATTAGCTCTGAAAACTCCACGTTTGCCTCCTATTCACTGGTAGATTGGTGGTATTGTACAGCATGAACTCCTTGACACCCCAAATTCTTTACAGATGAGACAAGATTTCGGACGCAGA
>CAZGKH010000298.1:0-5522 GCA_964525665.1 uncultured Anaerolineae bacterium
AACCAGCTCATGGCTTCCCTGGCCCTGTTGATCATCACCTTGTGGCTGACCAAGGAGGGCAAGCCCAATCGGTGGACCTTCTGGCCCTTCATCTTCATGTTCGTGACCACCATCATGGCCCTGATCATCACTGCCATCAACGCCCTGAAAGCAGCGGCGGCAGGCACGAAGGTCATCGGCAACATCTTCGCCGGGGGCATCGGGATCGCCCTGATCATCGCTGCCTTGTTCCTGGCCTGGGACGGCTGGCAGGCCCTCCAACAGGCCAAAACGAAGAGAGCCGCCGAAGCCTAGTGAGCATCAACCTGATGTAGAATGACGGGAGAGCCCCAGCGGCTCTCCCGTATCTTTGTAAGCAGCAGGGGAGGGGAATGATGGTGAACCCTATCTCGATAGAAGTCATTACGCCAGTGCTGACCGACCTACGTCACTGTGCCCATTGCGAGGTTATCTTCGGCCAGACAGAAGTGGGCCGGCAGGTGCACAGCAAGGAACTGGACGAATACCCCCAGGACTTGAAAGAGGACTTTGAGCGGCTGTCGGACTGGATTATCGAGTTGTCCCATCGCTACGGGAACGCCCTCCGCATCAAGCTCATTGATCCCCAGTCTTTTGAAGGCTTCCTCAAGTCGGTGCGCTACTGGGCGCGGCGCTATCCAGCCTTTATCGTTGCCGGCCGCAAGGAATACGTGGGCTGGGACAAAGCCGCTTTGGACCGTGTCTTGCAAGCCCACACCAGCGGGAAAGGCCTCGCCAGGTAAACCGGAAGTCCTTCGCTGCTGACCGGAGCTAACCCCTATGTTGCGTGTTCTCACAAATCTGGTATAATAAGCGCAGGGAGGTAGAGACGTGTTCAAACAGATTCTAGTTCCGCTAGAAGAGGGTAAGCGACCTCAGAATAGCCTGGATCACGCCCGTGAGTTGGCAGGCCAATTGGGAGCAGGCTTGGCGCTTATACAGGTTATCACCGTGTTTCCAGCGGGACACGAGTTCGATCGCCGCCTTCAGATCGAGGAAGGATCGCGGGCAGCCAGGGCCAAAGCGGCTGCCGAGACAGAGTTGGGCCAGTTGGAACAGGATTTGCGGGCTCAGGGGATAGCAGCCAGTACAGCGATTGTGATCAGTGAGGAGCCTGTCGCCCAGACCATTGTGAGCTATGCTCAGGCCAACCAATGCGACCTGATCATTATGTCCAATCAGCAGCGTTCGGGCATCGGCCGCTGGCTCTTTGGCAGCGTAGGTGAGAAGGTACGCCGCCGGTCCCCGGTGCCCGTGTTGTTTGTGCCTGAGAGCCGTGAATAGACCAGGAACCAGGTTTTTCCGATCTACAGAGGTTGAAAAGCTGGCTGACCTACCATGCTGCCAGTAGGGGGCGCTTTGCTAACCCAAAAACCTGGTTTCTAGACAAGATAAGGAGTGAAGAGCAATGAAGGCTCTGAGTAGAGAGCAGATCATTGAGGCTTTGAACCATGACCTCATCGCCGAGTTGAGTGCAGTGGAGATGTACGGGGCCCACGCCCAGGCCATCGCTGAGGATGCCATCGCCCAGGGGGTACGGGCCATCCTCAGCGTCGAGGAGGGCCATGCCCAGGAACTGACCAAGCGGATCAAGAAGCTGGGGAGCGAGCCGGCTCAGCCTGGCGGGGCGGCCACCGTCGCTGGCCGAGCAGTGGGTGCGGCCAGCGCTCAGGCCAGCACTGTCGAGATGCTCAAGCTGGGACTGGGGGAGGAGCAGCAGGCCATCAAGGATTACAGCGCGCAGATCGCCGAGATCGTGGACGACGACGATACGGTCACACTACTGCAGGAACACCTCCTGGACGAGATGGAACACGCCCGCTGGCTGAAGTCCCAGATCCGTGCACTGGAGAAGCACAGGTGAGTCGTGAGGGAGTTGCAAGGATGCCGAAACTAGATCGCCTGCGTGAACTGGTGCGGGCTTTTCTTCAGGTCATCTACGGGATGACTATCTACGACATGGTGCGCGAGATCAACAAAGCCCGGGCCAGCCTGGAGCACTTGTTCATCTTGATGGTCTTTGGTGACTTGCTGGGTGTGCCCATCCTCCCCCCCTATTACTCCCTGCGGCTCCTGCCATACATAGTGCCCACCCTCAATACATGGCGACGCAGCATGTTGAGAGAGAGAGATTTCACCGATCTGTTTGATCAAGAGATCGGTTGAGTGGTCCGTGCGAGGATCACGACATTCTGTTCCCCAAAGGTCTCCTGACCAAAGCGGGAGAGGGCTGCGGTCGGAGACCTTGCCCAATACTCACGACTGAATAACATCAGGAGGTGGTCAAATGTCAGAAGAGCAAAAAGTAAGAGGAGTGAAGAGAGTGGGACTGAGCGTGCGCGATTTCCTGTACGGCATGGCCGGCCATGATATGACCCGCTTCGCCCTCAAGACCCGGGGCAGCATGGAGCACCTATTCATTCTCATCACTATGGGGGACTTGTTAGGCGTGCCCATCCTGCCACCCTATTACTCGCTGCGGCTCCTGCCCTACGTGGTGCCTCAGATCTCCACCTGGAAACGCCGCATGTTGCGGGAACGAGACCTGACGGACGCACTGGCATAACAGCGGTAAATCATCGTAAACTGGTAGATCCGTGAACTAGTAGGCTCGTGAATTGGCGCCCCAAAGACGAATCCACGAGTCCACGAACCATACGAGTTTACGAACCCACAAACCTACCAAGAGCAAAGGAGGCGACATTGTCACTAGCAAGAATCTTCGAGGAATACCCCGACCGTAGATACATAATGTTCGGCGGTAAGGGGGGATTGGGCAAGACCACTTTTTCGGCCGCCACAGCTTACTGGCTGGCCAAGCAGGGCTACAAGGTGTTGGTTTTCTCCGTAGACCCCCAGGCCTCCCTGACCGACATCTTCCAACAGGACATTTTCGGCAAGGGGGCAGTAGAGATCATCCCCAACCTCTACGCTCAGGAGATTGACGCCGACCGACGGATAAAAGAGTACCAGCAGGAGATCCGGCAGAGGATCTTCGACATGTACGGGTTGGACGAGCTCCCTGAGGAGATCGAAAACTACATCCAAGCGGCGGCGGCCGAGCCTGCCATGGAGGAAAGCGCCATCTTTGATGAGGTGGTGGACATCGTGGTCGGAGCTGAGTACGATTACTACATCTACGACCTGGTGCCCCTGGGCCACGCCCTATACTATTTGAGCATGGCCAGCGTCTACGACGAGTGGATAGACAAGATCACCCACCTGCGCGAGGAGATGGAGGAGTACCGGCAGGTGGCATCAGTAGTTCAACGCGATAAGGAGTTCGAAGAGGACCTGATTCTCCAAGAACTGCAAGACATCAAGTACCGAATCAATACCTCGTCGAGCATTTTGACCGACAAGCAGAAAACGGCCTTCTTCTTCGCCATCATCCCGGAGGAAATGGCCATCCTCGACACCCAGAAGGCGGCGGGACTCTTCGCCAAGTTCCAGGTGCCTCTCTCAGGGTACGTGGTAAACCGGGTCATCCCCCCTGAGTTAGCGGCGCAGAACATTCCCGAATACCTGCGGCATCGCCTGGAGATGCAGGAAGGCTATCTGAAGAGGATAGATGACCTGTTCAGCAACGAAGTGCTGGCTCGCATCCCTGAGTTCGAGCGGGATATAACCGGCCTGGAGATGATCGAGAAGATGGCTGAGGCCATGTTCGGAGGTGGACGATGATCGAAAAGACGACGCAACAGTTCCTGGCTGAGCATCCAGACATGAAATACGTCTTCTTCGGAGGCAAGGGCGGGGTGGGCAAGACGGTACTGGCCGGGGCCGCAGCCCTGTGGTTCGCCCGTCAGGGAAAGCGCACCCTGCTGGCCTCGACCAACCCGGTGCACAGCCTGACCAGTATGTTGGATCAGAACGTCTTTGGGGCCCCAAAACTGGTGAAGGGGGCGGATAATTTCTACGCCTACGAGATTGACACCAAGGACACCATTGAGAAGTCCAAAATAGAGATCCGTGACAAAATCAGTTGGTTCCTCAAGTACGCCGACATCAAGACCAAGGCCGACGAGTTCGTCGAGTCGGCCACCATGAACCCGGCCTTCGAGGAGTCGGCCATGTTCGAGAACATGATTGACCTCATGTTCGAGGATGAGTACGAGGCCTACGTCTTCGACACCGCACCCACAGCCAACGCCCGACGCCTCCTGGGTATGTCCAGCGTCTACTCCATGTGGGTCAACAAAATGCTCAAGAGCCGTGAGGAGGCCAAGAGCCTGAGGGAGTTGCTCTCCTACAGCAAGAAGAAAGAGAAGAAAGACCCCCTCCTCGAATATCTCCTGCGATTTCGGGAGCGTATGGGGCAGGCCAAGGAACTTTTGACCGATGACCGGAAGACGGCCTTCTTCTTTGTGACCTTGCCCGAAGCGCTGCCTATCGCCGTCATCAAACGCTTCATCGCCTGGTTCCAGGATTTCGGCATTCCCGTCGGTGGCGTGGTGGTGAACATGAAGATTGAGCAAACCACAGTTGATGACGACGCCCCGGCGTTCGTGAAAAACCGTCTGAAGATGCAAGAAGAGTACATGGAAGAAATCTGGCACAGTTTCCCCGATGTGCGGGCCATCGTCCCCCTGTTTGAGACCGAGGTGCGAGGCGTGGAAATGCTGGAGCGCACGGCTCAGGCCATGTTTGGCTGAGAGGGGCACATATCAACAGAGAAGCCCCTGTTATCCACTTATGAGATAGCAGGGGCTTGACTTTAAGGATGACTATGAACCTACATATGCTCACCCTTCTGGTGGCTTTGCTGTTTATCGTGGTCTTCGGTGTCCTGCCTGTGCTGAGAAAGGAAAAACCTTCCATTCAGCTTGGCGTGGAGGCGCTAGTTCTCGCCGGCCTGAGCATCGGAGCTTCCCTGTTGACCGGCCTTACCCTGCATCCCACCCTCTTTCTGATCTTCCTCTATCTGATAGTCATGCGCTGCCGGCTGTTGATTGACCTGGGGAATCTGCTCACTTCCAGAGGCCGCCACCAACAAGCTCTGTCTGTTTACCGGCTGGCCCTGCGGTTAGCGCCTGACTTCCCCGTCCGTCTCATAGCCCTCATTAGCTACGGCGCTGTGCTGGTGCGAATAGGCGCCCTGGAAGAGGCCATCCGCATCCTGGAGGGAGTTCAGGAGAAAGTGGATGACCACCTGCATCCCAAGTACGAATCTGCCTGTCACTACAACCTGGGAGTGGCCTACATGCGGATAGGCAGGGAGAGCCGGGCCGTGCGCGAATTCAACGAGGCTATTGATGCCTGGCCACTGTCCCCCTACGGGCAGCGGGCCAAGGCGGCCCTGGAGAGAAGGCGCGCCACAGGCCACCTGATGAGTACAGGTACGAGCGAGGGCGAGGAGAAAGACAAAGCTTAGTGGACACGAAAAATCGTAGTAACGACTTCAGTCGTTCCCAAAGCGGCTGAAGCCGCCACTACGAAAAATTTTCGGGTAGATTTCTACGGGCTGCTGGCGGTAACGGGCTGAGGCGCGCTCTTGAAGGCTC
>CAZGKH010000299.1:0-5512 GCA_964525665.1 uncultured Anaerolineae bacterium
GAGCCGTTCGACATCGTGATCACCAGCAACTCTGGGTATCCTCTGGACTTGAACCTGTATCAGGCAGTAAAGGGCATGTCCGCCGCGGCACAGGTGGTGAAACCTGGCGGCAGCATCGTAATAGCCGCCGAATGCTGGGACGGGATACCTGACCACGGCGAATACGGGAGACTGCTGCAAATGGCCTCTACCCCGGAGGAACTGCTGGCGCTGGTTAACTCTTTTGAGTTCGTGCGGCAGGATCAGTGGCAAGTCCAGGTACAGGCGCAGATACAGTTGAAGGCCGATGTATACGTCAAGAGCTCGTACCTGGATGCTGGAACCATAGAGAGGGCGATGCTTCGCCCTTGCACCTCAGTGGAGGACACAGTGGGGACCCTACTGGATCGCTATGGCCCTGAGGCGAGTATCTGCGTGTTGCCAGAGGGGCCAATGACGATACCGTATGTCGCGACGGCTGCTTCATCAGCAGATTCTTGAAGAATCCCCAAGTTTCCCTCTGGCTGATCAAGGTGCACCAGTCGGCAGTCTTTGAGGCAAAGAAAAAAGCCCTTCCATATGTTTATGGAGGGGCTTTCGACATATTCGAAGACGTCACCGTTCACTATGCGATGTCGGCTTGAATCGTCATGTTCACCTATCCCAACAGCAAAAACGGATTCTCGATAAGCCGCTTGATCCCTTGCAGGAATCGACCTGCTGGCGCACCATCCACCAGCCGGTGGTCAAAGGTCAGGCTCAGCGTCAGCATCGGCCGGGCGACGATTTCGTCATCACGTACGACTGGCTTGGGCTGGATTCGTCCTACTCCCAGGATAGCTGTCTCGGGCAAATTGATGACCGGGGTGAAGGCCTCTATCTCGTACATGCCTAGATTGGTGATGGTGAACGTTCCGCTGGGGGCACAGGCGAATCGAGGGCGAACTGGGTGGCTTCTTCTGATCAGACATAATCGCTCCACACAACCTCAGCTTGGCGCCGATACTCCGCTTGCGGCGAAAGCCTCAACCTTTTTCATTGCTTCGGAAAAGCTCGTGGCTGTGGCCTGCAAAGCCGGATGGGAGACAAAATCCTCTGGGGCAATTCCATCCTCATCATGAGCCTCTGCGAAGTAGGGAATACGCAGGAGTCGCCCCAGCACCTCCTCTGGAACCGGTTCGCCAATCTGTGGTTCAAGGGGCAGATCGGCATAAGCGGAGATAAAGGCTTTAAAGATGTTGGGGAATACGGTCAGAACCGCATCAGCGCCGGCCAGCTTCTCCAGGTGCCAAACGTGGGTCACCCCGTTGATCGTCGGTCCCAGCCGCATCGAAGCGGCCATCAGCTTGCTAGGGTACCCCCGTTCGTGAAAGATGCGATGGGCCTTGCGGAATATGGCGATGCCAGCCCAACGCAAGTCGGCCTCCGTCAACTCGATTCCCCGCTCCATGGCCTGGGCCTGCATCGGCGGCGCGCCCTCGTATCGGCCCAGCATCATCACCGCGCACGACCGCCAATGGCGCAGGTCGGTTCCACGGCTGCGAGCTTCAGCGAGACCAGCTTGAGCAGCTTGACCAACCGCAACCAGTTGGGAGACAGTATATCCCAACGTTACATTGGTGGGGATGCCTTCTACAGTCAAGATACGCACCCCTTCGATGCCTTCTTTGGTGCCGGGCATTTTGACCATGATGTTCGGGCGCGCGGCATGGATACGGCGGGCCTGGGTCAGCATGGCATCCAGATTCGTCATGTCGCGCGGGTCTACCTGGCAGCATATCTGGCCCCGGCAAAACCCTGACGCTTCAAAGATTGGTGTCAGCATGTCGGCGCCCCTCGCTGCTACCTCGATGAACAGACGCCACATGGCTTCTTTGGCTGAAAGATTGGGGATTTGTCTCAGTTGAGCCTCCAGCCAGTCGCCCCAGAGATCGGGATTCTTGGCGATGACTTGCCAAGTCAGGGGTTGATTGGTGGTAGAACCGCGTAACAGACTCTCACTCCCGAATGTGGCAGAGCCTGTGTCAGTGGTCTTGACATCGAACAATCCGCCTGTTTGAAGCATCGGCTCTGAACTCCGAGCCCACTCCTCGTAGATGAGCGGTGAGGAGTCCCACCAGACCTCCAGGCTCGGGTTTGTGCTGATCAGCTTTTCGATAGGGTTCGATTTGGTCATGGGGCGTCTCCAGTTGTACTTGCTCGATATCGGTCACTCCTCATTTTGCGTCTCGTAGGGTCATCGCCCGCTTCGCTGCTGCCTCAATGTAGGCAACTGACATGCCATAGCGATCCAATAAATCGCCGTACGGACCACTCTCGGTAAAGCGGTCGGCGACACCGACTCGCACAACTGGCACAGGGCGTTCGCCGCTCAATAGCTCAGCGACGGCAGCTCCCAGCCCGCCGACAATCGAGTGCTCTTCACAAGTCACCAAGGCTCCCGTTTCCCCAGCCGCCTGCATCAGCAGCGCATGATCCAGCGGCTTGATGGTATGTAGCGCCAACACGCGCGCCTTGATACCAGTGGCCGCCAGCTTGTCCGCCGCCTGCAGGGCGCGGTAGACCATCACCCCGGTTGCCACCACTGTCACATCGCTGCCATCGCTCAGCATTGCACCCCTGCCAATCTCCACCTGGTGATCATCGCCATAGACCAGCGGCAACTCGGCACGGCTTAGTCGCAGGTAAACAGGGCCTTCATATTCGGCGACAGCGGCCACCATTTTGGAGGCCTCCACGCCGTCGGCCGGCACCACCACGGTCATGTTGGGAATCGCTCGCATCACCGCTATGTCGGTCAGAGCATGATGCGTTGGGCCGTCAAAGGAGTCCGATAACCCGGCATAAGCGCCCACCAGCTTCACGTTCGTGCGCGCATAGGCCACACAGGTACGCACTTGCTCGGCTGCCCGCAGCGCGAGCAAGAAGGCAAAAGTATTGACAAAGGGGATCTGCCCGTTCAGCGCAAACCCGGCTGCTACATCCACCATGCCGGCCTCGGCAATACCCAGGTTGAAGAATCGCTCAGGATACCGCCTGGCAAAGTAGTGGCTCTGCGTTGACCCCGACACGTCGGCATCGAGCACCACAACGCGTTCGTTATGCCGTCCATAGGCAGCCAATGCCTGACCGTAGGCAACTCGCATGGATACCAGATTAGCCATCTGCTGCACCTCCAAGCTCCGCCATTGCCTGCTGATATTGCTCAAGGGTTGGCGCCTGACCATGCCATTGGGAGCGGTTCTCCATGAACGACACACCCTTTCCCTTGGTGGTGCGGGCTATCAGTACCGTGGGACGATCGTGGATATTCTCCACCTCGTCCAGAGCTTCGAGAATCTGGCGCACGTTGTGTCCATCCAGCTCCAGCGTATGCCAACCGAAAGAGCGCCATTTATCCACCAGCGGCTCCAGCGGCATGATATCGTGCACGAACCCATCCAATTGGACATCGTTGAAGTCCACAATAGCTGTCAGGTTCTGCAGGCGGAATTTCGCTGCCGCCATAGCCCCCTCCCAGACCACGCCCGCCTGGATCTCACCATCACCAAGATAGACATACACACGGTGAGAGGCCTCGTTAAGATTGGCCCCAAGCGCCAGCCCCACGCCGACGGACAGCCCGTGCCCCAGAGCGCCCGAACTCATTTCCACGCCCGGCGTCTTGAGCCGGTCGGGGTGGCCCTGCAATCGGCTGTCGAGCTGGCGCTCCGTGTCCAGCTCATCCAGGGGAAAGAAGCCACGGTGCGCCAGTGCAGCGTAAAGAATGGGGGCAGCATGGCCTTTGGACAGGATAAAGCGATCCCGCTCTTCCCAATCAGGCCGTTTGGGGTCCAGTTTCATCTGGTGAAAGAACAGCGCCGCAACGATGTCAGCGGCGGACAGCGAGCCCCCCAGATGGCCCGATTGGGCAAGATAAACCATCCTCAATACTGACCGGCGCAGGTCGCCTGCAATCTGCGAAAGCTCTGCAATCAGCGCTTCTGGGTGGTATCCCATAAATCTCCTATCAATTCGATTTCAGCAGGTCATGCAAACATCAGGCAGAAACTAGACGCCGCTGAATGCGGCAAACCCACCATCAACGGTGTACACCGCGCCATGTGCAAACGCAGCCGATGGCGATGCCAACCAGATAGCAATGCCTGCCAGTTCCTCAGGCGTGCCGAACCGTTTCAGAGGCGTTTGGTCCAATATGGTCAATGCGCGGGGGGTGAGATCCCCTGTCTCGGCGTTGGTGAGCAGGTATCGGTTCTGCTCAGTTATGAAGAAGCCGGGGGCCAGTGCATTGACCCTGATGTGTGGCGAATAGTTGCGGGCCATGTGCACGGCCAGCCAACCAGTGAAATTGTTGACCGCGGCCTTGGCGGCCGAGTACGCTGCCACATTTGTCAGGGAGCGAAAGCTAGATATGGATGAGATGTTCAATATCGCCCCCTCGCCCTGTTCTGCCATCTGCCGCCCGAACACCTGGCAGGGTAGTACTGTGCCCACCAGATTGAGGCCAAACACCCGTTCAAACGCTTCTTTCGGCAGATCAAAAAAGGAAAGCTCAGACGAGGTGGTTGCCTCTGGCTTGTTACCTCCGGCCCCGTTGATGAGGATGTCAACGCGGCCATAGTGCGCGAGTATCTGCTCCAATGCTTGCTCCAGGCTATCTCGCCGGAGCACATCTGCCTGCACTGCCATCGCCTGATAGCCGGCTGCATCAATCTCGTTGGCTACTTTCTTTGCCGCCGCGAGGTTGATGTCCAGCGCGACAACACCTGCCCCGGCGCGTGCCAGCGCATGAGACATGGCACTGCCCAGCGCTCCGCCCCCGCCAGTCAGGACGGCAACCTTGCCATCGAGCCCAAAAAGTGCGCTAAGATATGCTTGATCCACCATCAAAAACCACGATTCAGTCTTCGTCAACGATAGCGAAGAAGCGAGCCGGAGCTCCCTCGGCTGCCAGTTTGTAAAAGGGAGCGAAAAAGTCAACCCGGGTGGAGGGCAGTGCGCCAAGATTGGTCAGCCCCTCCATGATGATCACGCCTTGGCCCAGGATGGCCCTATGGGTGACAAAATCCTCGGAGCCGAAGTCGGCCGTCCGACCGGCAATGTACTCTTCGGAAAAATCAAAGCCCATCGCCTTGGGGCCAAACCCAACAAGCCAGGCGGCCGCCTCGGGCGTCAACCACGGCGAGTCAGTGAAAAAGTCTGGCGTGCCCCAGGTCTTGTCAGACCAGTCGGTGCGGATGAGCACAATGTCCCCCGCTTGCACCTGCACGCCGCAGCTTTGCAGGTCCTCGATGGTGATGCCATAGTTGGGCCGGGTGTCTGGCAGGTTAAAGACCACCGCCGTGCCGATCAGTTGCTCCAACGGGATCTCGGACATCAGCGGGGCGTCGGCCATCACGTGCCGGGGCGAGTCCACGTGGGAGCCGGAGTGAATGCTGCCGTGGATCAGGCTGGCCTGCCAGTGGCCCGGCCCTCGGCGCATAGGGGTGATTTCCACCTTGGAATTGCTGGACGGCGGCCCCTGTGTTGTGCT
>CAZGKH010000300.1:0-5503 GCA_964525665.1 uncultured Anaerolineae bacterium
GAGCGGAGATCGGTCACCCCCGCCCCTCGTGGCACCGGGGCTAACGGCGCCGGAACCTGGGCCGGTACCGATACGTCCAGGGCCGGTGTTGGCTCGTCCAGCACGACGAGGCGGGGATGGAGGGCCAGGGCGCGAGCGATGGCGACCCGCTGCTTCTGCCCGCCGCTCAGGGCGTGGGGGTAGCTGTAGAGATACTTCTCCGGCAGCTCCACCAGGTCGAACAGTTCTCGCACCCTGGCCAATCGTTCTCGCCGCGTGCCGATCTTGTGTACCTCCAACGGTGTAGCCACAATGTCGGTCACCCGGCGGCGGGGGTTCAGCGACGCCGATGGATCCTGAAACACTATCTGCATCTGCCGTCGCCAACTCTTCAGTTCTCGTTCTCTGAGCCCGGAGAGGTTCGTGCCATCGAATACGATATCGCCAGCCGTGGGTCGGATCAGGCGGATCACCGTCTTGCCCACCGTGGTCTTGCCCGAACCGGACTCTCCTACTAAGGCGAAGGTCTGCCCCACCGGGACGGCAAAACACACGTCGTCCACAGCTTTGACCTCACCTACTCGCCGACCAAGAACGCCAGCGGTGATGGGGAAGTACTTCTTCAATTGCTCAACGCGCAGAAGCGCTGAAGACGATTCCATGTCATACTCCGGAATTCACCGTGAGTTTCCTCAGTTCCCCTCAGTCCCCTCCGAAAGATCTGTTTGGTAGAGGTAACACGCCACCGCGTGACTAGGCCCGATGGAAACAAGCTCTGGACGCATTTTCTCACACCGGGCCATGGCCCGTTCACAGCGGGGCTGAAAGCGGCAACCGGGGAGTGGGTCCACGTAATCCGGGATGCGGCCCTCAATGCCCAATGCCTCTCCGCCCGTGAGCTTTGGTATCGAAGCCAACAACCCCTGGGTGTAAGGATGCCAGGGGGCGCGAAAAAGCTCCCGCGTGGGAGCTTCCTCCACGATCTCACCGGCATACATGACGTAGATGCGCTCCGTCATCTCCCGGGCCACTCCCAGGTTGTGAGTGATGTACAGAACGGCCAGCTTTTCCTTTTCCACTCGATCCTTCAGCAGTTGCAGGATCTGCTCCTGGGTCGTCACGTCCAAGGCCGTCCCTGGCTCATCGGCGATGAGCAGCGAAGGGCTCCCAGCCAAGGCCATGGCGATGAGCACCCGCTGACTCATACCTCCGCTGAGCTCCACCAGATAACTCCCCATCACCCGTGGCGGGTCCGGGATGTTCATCTTCTCCAGCAGATCCAATGCCCTCTGTCGGGCTGCCTTCTTCCCTGCTCCATCAAAGGACTTTACCAGACGATCTCTCCAGCCCACCCGGTAGCGCCCCTGCCACCGGATCAGCTCAGTGAATTGTGCCTCCACGGTGAACACGGGATTCAGCGAGGTCATCGGCTCCTGAGGGATGAACGCGATTTCTCTGCCCCGCAAGGTATGGAGCTCCTGCTCTGGCAGGGACAGAAGGTCTTGTCCCTTGTATAGAATGTGGCCGCTGACGATCCTGGCCGGTGGAGCGGGCAGGATGCGCAAGATGGTCTTGATGGTCACCGTCTTGCCACAGCCAGTCTCACCCACCAGGGAGACGGTCTCGCCTTCGCCGATGTATAGGTTGACGCCATTGAGGACTCTGGCCTCTCCCTCGAAAACGTCGAAATGGACTCTCAAATCGGTGACATTCAGCATCGAAGGAGTTCCCCTTTATTCCAGTTCCACGTCGAAGGCATCTCGCAAACCATCGCCCAGCAAGTTAAAACCCAACACGGTGATAAAGATAGCCAGGCCGGAGAAGGTGGTCATCCACCAGCGGGCCGGGAGGTGGATTCGCCCTTTGCTGGCCATGGTGCCCCACTCAGGGGTAGGAGGGCGCACGCCCAGACCCAGAAAGCCCAGCACCGCCCCAGTGAGGACGGCGTAGCCGATGTCCAGGGTGACCTTGACGATGAGGATGGACAAGCAGTTGGGCAAGATCTCCTTGAAGGCGATATACCAGGGATTAGCCCCCACTGATCGGCAGGCCTCAACGAAGGTCTCTTCTTTGATGGACAGCACCTGGCCTTGGATAAGGCGCGTATACCAGGGCCACCAGCCGAAGGAGATGGCAATGATGCTGTTCTCCAAGGTGGGGGTGAGCACAGCGCTCACAGCCAAAGCCAACACCAAAGGTGGGAGGGCCAGGAAGATGTCGGTCAGACGCATGATAAACGTGTTGACCGGGCCGCCCATGTAGCCAGCGATGAGGCCCAGAGGTACGCCAATGGTCAGGGCGATGGCCAACACGGTCACACCGAGGGATAGGGAGATGCGGGTGCCAAAGATGACGCGGCTGAGCACATCCCGGCCCACCTCGTCGGTGCCGAAGAGGAACTCGCGGCCGGGCCGCTGAAAAGTGCGCTCGAAGTGGACCGAGTCCACGTCCTCCGGGTAGGGCGCCAACTGAGCTGCAAAGATGGCCATGAGGATTATTCCCAAGACCATGCCCAGGCCCACCAGCGACAGCGTACTGCGCCGTAACCGGTGCAGCGTGCGCCGCAGGTCCTCGAAGCGCGCCTCGTAGGAATCACCAATACCCGATATCCAATATCCAATCCTCGAGTTGGATATCGGGTATTGGGTATTAGAGATTGGGGATTTGGAATTGGGGATTTGGGATTTACTCACGCTTCTCTCGCTTCCGCCCCTAGTCTGATGCGGGGATCCAGCAGCCCATAGGCAATGTCTACCACGATGTTGATGGCCGCATAGGCCACGGCAATGACCAGCACCACACCGATGATGGCATTGAAATCCTTATAGATAAAGGCTCTGACGCCGTAGCGGGTCATACCTGGCCAGGAGAAAACCGTCTCCACCACGAAAGCGCCGCCCAGGAAGAAACCGTACAACAGACCGATGATGGTTAGGGCAACGATGAAGGCGTTCTTGAGCATGTATTTGTACACCAGCAGGTTCTCCGGCATACCATTGGCCCGGGCAGTGAGGATGTAATCTTTGCGCATCTGCTCGATCATGCTGGCCCGGACCACCCGCATGAGTTGGGCAATGGGGGACAAGGCCAAAGTGACCGCAGGCATGACCAGATGGGCCATGGTGCTCTTCAGGGCTACAAAGTTGCCTGTGAGCAGACTGTCTATAAGATAAAGTCCTGTGATACGGGTTGGGGGAGGGATGTCAGGCGATATCCGGCCGATGATGGGCAGGAGACCCAGGTGGTAGGCCAGAACCAGTTGAAACAGAATACCGATCCAGAATCTGGGCATGGATACACCGGAGAGGGCAAAGATACGCGTGGTGTGATCCTCCCACCGGTTCTGGTGGATGGCGGAAAGGATGCCTAGCGGAACGCCCACCGCCACAGCCAGGATCATGGCCACGGTGACCAACTCGAAGGTGGCGGGGAAGTAGGCAATCAGATCCACCACCACGTCCCGATGGGTGTACAGGGACACGCCCAGTTTGCCTTCGAACACACCGCGCATGTAGTGCAGGTACTGAGTGTGGATGGGCAGGTTGAGCCCCAACTCCTCCCGCAGCTTTTGCACCTGCTCCTCAGTGGCCTCCGGGCCCAGAGCCAGCCGGGCCGGATCGCCGGGCATCACCCGGGCGATGGCGAAGATGAGCATGGACAGACCGATGAGAGCAGGTATGGTGTACAGCAGCCGACGCAACAGATAGTCACGGTAACGCATGATGGAGGATAAGATCCTTGTTATTGGTTATTGCGTATTGCGTGACGTTGGTCCGTAGTCCCTGGCCAGGAAGCCGACCAGGGACTACGGAATACGCAACACGGAATACGAACTACTCGACCCGCATTGGATACCACGTCAGGTCGTAGCCCAATAAGCCGACGAAGGTGTAGCCCGTGACGCGGTCGCGGTGGGCCATGCGGTGCAGCGCGTTGGAGATGAAGAGGGCCGCCGCCTCTTCCACCACGATATCCTGGACCTGGCCGTAGAGCTTGTAGCGTTCCTCGGTGTCAACGGTGAGCCTCGCCTCCTCGCACAGCTCGCTGACCTGAGGGTTCTCATACCAACTGGCCGACATGTAAGTGCCCCAGGCATTGGGATGGAACATCAGGTAGGTGTGACCGTCGGGCGAAGGGTACTTGGCCGTGTGGAAGATAGCCATGAAGGAGGGGGCCGTCTCCGGTGTGCTGACCAGTTCCACCATGCGCGCCCAGGGCTCCGGCTGCATTTCCACCTCGAAGCCCAGTTCCTTGAGGTTGCTCTGCAGAAGCAGGCCGGTTTTCTCCTCCGATTCCAGGCCGGCAACGTAGACGTAGTTCAGTTTGTAGTCGGCCGGGTTAATGCCCGATTTCTCCAGTTCCTCTTTGGCCTTTTCCAGGTCATAGGTGTAGACGAAGACGTCGTCGTTGTGGCCAGGCAGGAGGTTAGGCACCGGCCCCTGAGCCTGGGCCGCACCGCCGAAGATGACGTTGGTGGCCGTGTCGTAATCGAAGGCGTAGGAGATGGCCTTCCTCACGTGGACGTTATCCAGAGGCGGCTGCTTATTGTTCATGCTCAAGAAGTAGAGCTGGACGTTAGGGTCCTTCTCTACCACCACGCCCTCAGCGGCTTCCAACTCCTCGAAGGACTCCACGGAGTGCCACTGTTCGATAAAGTCCACCTCGCCCTTCTGGAGCATCAGCTTCTGGGTGGCCAGCTCGCTGACGATCAGGAAAGTGGCCTTAGTCACCTGGTTGGGCTCCCAGCCGCCCCAGTAGTCATCGAACTTGCGGAAGACGGTCTTGGTGCCCGGCTCGTAGACCTCGACCCAGTAGGGACCGGAGCCAGCGTCCTCGTGATTGAGGAACTCCTGGCCGTAGTCACCGAACTCCCCGTAGTCGCCATCCTGCTTATTGGCCATCAGCAGGTCCTTGTTGACCACGAAGAACTGCACCAGAGTGGCCAGGAAGGGAGCGTGGGCCTTTTTCAGATGGAAGGCTACGGTGTAATCGTCAATCACCTCGGTGTCCCCTGGATCGAGGATGCCCTCCCACAGCCAGGAGAAGCCCATTTTGATGGTCCGCATGCGGTCCATACTAAAGGCCACGTCTTCAGCGGTGAGCTCCGTGCCGTCGTGGAACTTGACTCCCTGCTTGAGATGGAAGGTCCAGGTAAGACCATCGGCGGAGCCCTCCCACGACTCGGCCAGGTGGGGCTTGGGGGCCCCGCCCTTGGTGGGCCAGATCAGCGGATCGTAGACGTTCATGACGTGGAAGGACTCGGTCTCGTCCACGTGGACGGCCGGGTCGAGAGTGACGGTGGTCTGCTGGGTAGCATAGGTGATGGCCACCTCAGGGGCGGGCTTGGCGAGCCCGATGTACTTCGCCGCTTCCTCGGCGCTGGGGATGAGAAGCTTCCAGCCAGGGTGGATCAGGTTGGGGTTCTCAATGTAGGCGAAGCTGGCATCCTCCCCATATTTGGCGTTGCTTGCGCCGACGATGGCCCAATAGGCCGGGCCGCTGCCCAGGTACTTCTCCGCCAGGG
>CAZGKH010000301.1:0-5500 GCA_964525665.1 uncultured Anaerolineae bacterium
CTGATTGACGCCGGCTACTCGGAGGTGACGCGGCGCTTCTTCGACTTCTGCCACCGCGTCATCACCGACGAGGGCTATCTCTTGCACAAATACAACCCCGATGGATCGCTGGCCTCATCGTGGCACGCCTGGTATCGAGACGGTGGCAAAGAACTACCGGTACAGGAGGATGAGACAGCTCTGGTGCTATGGGCGCTGTGGCGGCACTTCGAGCGTTTCCGCGACATAGAGTTCATCAAGCCTCACTACCGTGGGCTGATTATCCGCTCCGCCGATTGGCTGGTCGCCTATCGAGACCAGGACAGCGGTCTACCGCTTCCTTCGTGGGACCTGTGGGAGGAGCGGCGTGGGGTGCTGGCCTGGACCGTCAGCGCCGCCTGGGCTGGGCTGCAAGCCGCCGCCAACTTCGCCGATGCTTTCGGGGAGAGGGACTCGGCGGCCGCCTATCGCAGAACTGCCGGCGAGATCCGGGCCGGAGCAGAGGCGCACCTATGGGTCCCAGACTTGGATCGTTTTGCGCGCATGATCAACAAGCGCGAGGACGGCGGCTGGGACGTGGACCCGACCATAGATGCTTCGCTCTTTGGCCTGTGGTACTTCGGCATGTTCGCGCCCAATGACCCTCGGATCGTGGCGACCATGCAGGCCGTGCGGGACCGACTGTGGATAAAGACTGACGTGGGCGGCGTGGCTCGCTATGAGAACGACTACTACCATCAGATCAGCCAAGACATAGAAAACGTGCCTGGCAATCCGTGGTTCATCTGCACCCTGTGGCTGGCCCAGTGGCACATCGCCGCGGCGCAAACCGTGGACGACCTGCAACCCGCGCTGGACGTTCTGGACTGGGCCACAGCCCACGCCCTGCCCAGCGGCGTCATGGCAGAGCAGGTGCACCCCTACACCAACGAGCCCTTGTCCGTAAGCCCGCTAACCTGGAGCCATGCCACGTTCGCAGCGACAGTGCTGGAATACCTGGCGAAAAGGTTGCAGTTGGTGCGTTGCCCGGCGTGTGGGCAGCCTCTCCATTGAGAGCGTGTCTGAAAAATGCTTGCGGTTAGACCTCCGAGGTCTGGAGGAAGGCTTTTTAATTGATAGAATTGTTGCTTTTGTGGACAGTTTGCCGGGCGAAGCTGTCTTGTAAGACCTCGGAGGTCTGGAGGAAGATTGAGGAGGAAGCAAACCATGCTGTCTGTCGGTGATGTCGAAGGAACCAACGGGCGCAAGCGGACGGAGGAGGCGCTGCG
Organism: uncultured Anaerolineae bacterium; assembly: GCA_964525665.1. Classification (GTDB taxonomy): domain Bacteria; phylum Chloroflexota; class Anaerolineae; order VGOG01; family VGOG01; genus CAYMKL01. The sequence continues at coordinate 1,248 of CAZGKH010000301.1, forward strand.
GCAGTCAGAGCGAGAGCTGGTCATCAGGAACCAGATCGCCGATGTCTTCCTCATCGTCCCCGACGAGGACACGTACGGGGCAGTGTTGCAGGTCATTCTGGAGGCCATGGAAAGCGAGCACGGGTTCTTCGGATACATTGATGAGGATGGAAACATGGTCGCTCCCTCTTTGACCAGGGAGATCTGGGACCAGTGCCAGATTCCTGACAAGAACATCGTATTCCCCCGTGAGACGTGGGGTGGCATGTGGGGACGGGCCATGATGGAGAAAAGGACCCTCTGCGCGAACAAACTCCTACACGTGCCGGAGGGACATATTCCTGTGCTCAGGGCTATGACTGTACCGATCGTCCATCAAGGGGAGCTTATTGGGGTGATCACCGTCGGCAACAAAACGACGGACTATGACGGGAAGGACCAGAGGTTGTTGGAAATCATCGCTGCCCACATAGCCCCGGTCCTACATGCGAGGTTGCAGAGAGATCGTCAGGAGAGAGAGCGCAAGCGGGCAGAGGAGGCATTGGAGGAGTACTCGGAACGGCTGGAGGACACGGTAGAACAGCGCACCGCCGAACTGCGGGCGAGCGAGGAGAAGTTGAGAGCGCAGTACAAAGGCATCCCCATCCCCACCTACACCTGGCAGGGGGTTGAAGATGACCTCGTGTTGGTAGATTACAACGACGCTGCTGTGCCGATCACGCAGGGCAAGATCGCCGATTTCGTGGGGATAACGGCCAGTGAAATGTACCGGGATACACCGGAGGTACTGGAAGAGTTTTCACGATGCCTCACTGAAAAGATCTCCATCGAGCGGGAGATGTCTTATCGGTTCAAGTCTACAGGTGAAAGCAAGCATCTGGCGGTAAAGTACGCCTTTGTGCCTCCCGACTTGGTGCTCGTTCACACGGAAGACATCACCGAGCGCAAGCGGGCAGAGGAGGCGCTCAAGGCGAGTGAAGAGCGATACCGCAGCCTCTTTGACGGCCTGCCCGTGGGGCTCTACCGAACCACGTCGGAGGGGCAGATCCTCGACGTCAACCCCGCCTTGGTGAAAATGCTGGGCTATCCCGACCCGGAGTCCCTGCTGGCAGTCAACGCGGCCGACCTCTACGTTGCCCCTGAGGATCGTGAGCGGTGGCGGGCCCGGATAGACCCCGAGGGGGTCGTGCGCGGTGTCGAGGTGCAACTTCGCCGTTACGACAGAATAGTCATCTGGGTCCGGCATACCGCCCGAGCGATCCGCAATGCTGACCCTACGGTGGTCTACTACGAGGGGGCCGTGGAAGACATCACCGAACGGAGACAGGCCCAGGCCGCCCTGATGGAGGCGGAAAAGCTGGCCATCGCGGGCAGACTGGCCACGTTGTTGGCCCACGAGATCAACAATCCCCTGCAGACAGTCATTGGCTGCCTGGGCCTGGCCGAGGAGACGCTGGCCGAAAAGGGAGACACGAGCCGGTATCTTCAGGTGGCTCACGAGGAACTGCGACGGACGGCCGACATTGTGGCCCAGTTGCGTGACCTGCACCGGCCGTCGAAGCCGGAGGACAAAGAGCCCACCCATGTCAATGCCTTGTTGGAGCAGGTGCTGGATCTGAGCAGGAAGCAGTGCGAAAGCCAGGGGATAGAGGTGCTGAGGGCGATGGCCGATTTGCCCGCGTTGCCGCTGGCGGCTGATCAGATCAAACAAGTGCTTCTAAACCTGTTGCTCAACGCCATTGAGGCCATGCCCCAGGGAGGGCGGTTGCAGGTGAGCACGACCTACACCAGTCAGCCGGCTGGCGCACGCATTGCCTTCACCGACAGCGGAGTGGGCATCGCCCCCGACGTTCTGCTTCATGTTTTCGAGCCTTTCTACAGCACCAGGCCCGAGGGTTTGGGGCTGGGGTTGTTCATCAGCCGTAATATCGTGAAGCAGCACGGGGGCCAGATTGAGGTGGATAGCCGAGAGGGGGAGGGCGCCACGTTTACGGTGTGGCTGCCCGCATGAACGCGGCTTGGGAGGGAGGATGACTGATGATGGAACAAATCCATACCCTGGTGGTGGACGATGAAGCGGGCATCCGCTTCTTTCTTGAGGAAACCTTGCGACGGGCCGGACACAACGTGGTGACGGCGTCCAGCGGTGAGGAGGCGCTGGACCGATTGCGGGAGGCCCCCTTCGACTTGGCAGTGGTTGATCTGAAGCTGGGTGGGCGGGTGGATGGTCTGCGGGTGTTAGAAGCGGTGAAGTGGCGCTGGCCGGAGACAGCGGTCATCATCCTGACAGCCCATGGCTCGCTGGAGTCGGCCATAGCCGCCATCCGGGAAGGGGTGGACGGCTATCTGCTCAAGCCGGTCGAGCCGGACGAGGTGCGGCAGGCTGTGCAAGAGGCGCTGAACCGACGAGAGAGGCTGGCGCGACCCAAAGGGGTGGATGAGGAAGAGCATCTCTTGCAGCAGGGCCCCTTTTCCGTTGACCTGAAGAAGCACCTGGCAACCCTGGATGGCCGGCCACTGGATTTGACGCCCGGCGAGTTCAAACTGCTGCTCTGTCTGATGCAAAATGCCCAGCGGGTGGTCTCTCCACGAGAACTAGTGCAGGCAGTACGGGGGTATGAGTGCGAGCATGAGCGGGAAGCACGGGAGGTTATCAAGTGGTACATCCACCGTCTGCGGCGCAAAGTGGAACCTGATCCCTCCAGTCCCCGGCACATCCTGAACGTGCGTGGGGTGGGGTACACGTTCAAGGAGTAGAGACTGGCCGTAGGAAAGGACCCCTTCCGCTGCCTGGGGCAAACTCCAACCAAATTCCAACCTTTTTCCAACTAAACTCAAACGCAGTTCCAACCAGATCCATCGGTTCGGGACTGCTTTTTTGTGGTATAATAGAGATCGAGGGTACCTTCTCAAAAATCTCAGGTTCGAGAAGATTACCCAACCATCAAATAAAGGAGAAAAACAAAATGACTGAGAAATGGCAACTTACCGGAACCTATTTTGAAGCGTGCAATTGTGACGCTGCCTGTCCTTGTGTCTTCCTGAGTGATCCGACGGAAGATGATTGCACGGCGCTGGTCGGCTGGCACATTGATGAAGGCCATTTGGAAGATGTGCGCCTGGACGGGCTTAATGTGATGTTAGCTGTCCTCTCACCTGGAAACATGGCAAAGGTAAAATGGGACGCGGCGATCTATTTTGATGACAAGGCAGATGAAGCGCAGCAAAACGCGCTGACCCAAATCTTCACCGGGCAGGAGGGCGGCCATCTGGCGCTCCTGGTATCACATGTGGGGAATGTGCTGGGCATTAAGACCGCGCCGATTGAGTACACGGCAAACGGCAAGCAGCGCAGTCTGCGCGTGGCCGGTGTAGCCGAGGCAGAGATCGAGGCTATTGTTGGGCAGGGCGGTGGGGATGTAACGCTCGAAGGGCACCCGCTGGGCATTGCGCCGGGCCAAACGTACGTTGTCGCCAGATCGAAGCAATTGACTTACAACGATTACGACCTGCATTGGGAAATCTCCGGTAAGAACGGGTTCTACTCCCCCTTTACCTACCAGGGTTGATAACATGAGTCTCTTACGACTGCGAAAAGGGCGATTGAATTGGCTATCGCCGGCAACGGCCGTACTCCTCATCGCCGCCCTGATTACCTGGGCCTATACCATTATGCAGTCGCGGGCGATGGGCGACATCCCGGGCACAATGGGCATGTCGCTAATCGCCTATATTCTCTTGTGGACTGCCATGATGGCCGCCATGATGCTGCCATCTGTGGTTCCGTTGGCTTCCCGCTACGTGGGTTTGATTGCGACCAACCGGCTGGTTGGCGTAACCACATTCGCCCTGGGCTACCTGAGCGTGTGGGCGGGGACGGGTGTGTTGGCCTACGGGTTGAGCCTGCTGACAGGAACGATTGCCGCCGGGAATCGGACGATGGCGGTGACTGTCGCCGCCATAACCTTTGCGGCTTGCGGCATCTACCAGTTCACGGCCGTCAAACAGAAATGTTTGACCCTATGTCGCGCTCCCTTCTCGCTGCTTCTGCAATACGGTTCATGGCAGGGGGCAACCCGTCACTTGCGCGTAGGCTTCCATCACGGGGTCTTTTGTTTGGGCTGTTGCGCCATGCTGATGGCGCTGATGTTTGTCTTCGGCGTCATGAACATCGGGGCAATGATTATCCTGACGCTTGTCGCCACTGTAGAGAAGGTCTGGGGTTCAAATGATACGTTCCCGCGCCTGGTGGGCGTGGCCTGTTTTGCCCTGGC
>CAZGKH010000302.1:0-5499 GCA_964525665.1 uncultured Anaerolineae bacterium
ATCGAACCATTCTTGAGAACATCGAAGACAGCTATTTCGAAGTTGACATCGCTGGAAACTTTACGTTCTTTAATGATTCGTTGTGCGGGCTTCTTGGATACTCCGAAGATGAATTGATGGGCATGAATAACCGACAGTATATGGATGACGTGAATGCCAAGGCACTGTATCAAACCTTCAATGCGGTCTACCGAACAGGGAAACCAGCTAGAGCATTCGATTGGGAGGTTATCAGAAAAGATGGGACCAGGAGGTGCGTTGAGGCGTCTGTATCTCTGATAAGGGGTCCCACAGGTGAGCCTGCCGGGTTCCGGGGTGTCGTCCGCGACGTCACCGAGCGCAAGCGGGCGGAAGAAGAGATCAGGCAGCGCAACCGGGAGTTGGCCGCCCTCAACACCATTATCGCTGCCATGATGCAGAGCGCGTTGAACCTGGATGAGGTGCTGCAACGAACGGCAGATGGCATTGTAGAGGGGCTCGGTTGCAACACCACATTCATACTCTTGCTAGATGAAGAAAAGAAAGTCTTCAAAGGCAGTGCAATTTCCGCAAAGGCCAAGATCCTGGCAAAGATGAATGCCCTAATCGGCTTCCCTCTTCTCCAAATCAAGGTCCCAGCCAGAAGCGATTTCAATGAGGCCATGGGCAACCTCTTGAACAATCGGCTAACGATCAAACACGACTTCTACGATCTGGTCAGCCCTTACTTGGGTAAGCGCGTTTGCTTAGCCATACAGAGGCTCATGGACTCCAAGACGTTCTTCACCATGCCGCTGCTGGCAAAGGGGAAAACGATTGGAGGCATCATCGCTTCAACACCGGACAAGTTAGCCGAGGAAGATACAGATAGACTGATGACCTTCGCCAACCAGGCGGCCATCGCCATTGAGAACGCCCGCCTGTATGAGGCCGAACTCGATCAGCGCGAGTTGGCCGAAGCCCTCCGCGACACGGCGGAGGCGCTCAACAGCACGCTCGATTTCGATGAGGTACTGGACCGCATACTCACCAATGCAAGGCGTGTAGTGCCTTATACCGCAGCCGATATCTTGCTACTTGATTCGCCCGACACCGGCCGCGTCGTCCGCAGCCAGGGCTATGCCGAACGCGGCCTGGAAGAATGGGTGAAAAACCGGCGCTTTCCACTTGCCGACTTCCGCAACCTGCACGAGATCGCCAAGACTGGACAGCCTCTTGCCATCCCCGATACCCAGTCCTACATCGGCTGGATTGACATTCCGGAGACAAGCTGGGTACGCTCGCACGTATGCGCGCCCATTTGGGTGGCAGACCAGATCGCCGGTTTCATTCGTCTTGGCAGCACCGCGCCGGGTACATATACCTCTGCTCACGCCAGTCGTCTGCAAGTTTTCGCCGATCAGGCAGCCACCGCCATCGAGAACGCCCGGCTATACCAGGAGACCCAGCAGCGTGCCCTGGAGCAGGAGACGCTGCGGGAGGCAGCACTGGCGCTAACCACTGCCCTGGATCGAAACAAAGTGATCGAGCGCATTCTGGCCCAGTTGCAGCAGGTGGCGCCCTACGACAGCGCGTCGGTGCAGTTGCTCAGGGAAAACCAGATGGAGCTCGTGGGCGGGCGCGGCTTTCCCAACCTGCCGGATCTGCTGGGCATCACCTTCCCCGCCGACGGCGACAACCCCAACAGCGAAGTGGTCCGCACCAGAGCCCCTTTCATCGTGGACGACGCCCCAGCCGTGTACGAGGCGTTTCGAGAAGACCCACACCGGCAGGCCGCCGGCCGCTCCTGGCTGGGAGTGCCGATGCTGGTCGGCGAGCAGTTGGTGGGGATGATCGCCCTGGATAAGCGCGAGGCTGAGTTCTACACCCAGGAGCACGCACGGCTGGCCGAAGTGTTTGCTGCCCAGGCAGCCGTCGCCATCGAGAACGCACGGCTATTCGAGGAGACAAAGCAGCGTGTGGCAGAGCTAGAGGTGTTGCGACGCACCAGCCTGCAACTCACCTCGTCGCTGGACCTGGCCGACGTGCTAGACAGCATCGCTGAGAACGGGTTGTCCCTGGTGGGAGCAAACAATTGTCACATCTACCTCTACGATGAGACCAGCGAAGTCTTCACCTTTGGTACCGCGCTGTGGCAGGGTGGGCGACGAGAGGCAGCGGTGAAGACGCCGCGTCGCGATGGCCTCACCGCCACCGTGGCCCGAAAGCGCCAAGCCGTAATCATCAACGATGCCCCTCGGCATCCTTTCTACGCCAGCCCTGAGACGCAGAAGTGGGGCTTGCAGGCCATCGCCGGCATTCCCCTCAAGCGAGCGGAGCGAGTGGTGGGCGTGTTCTCCATCGCTTTCCTTATCCCCCACACCTTCAGCCAAGAGGAATTACGGGTGCTGAGCCTGCTGGCCGACCAGGCTGCCATAGCCATCGAGAACGCGCGGCTCTTCACCGAGGCCGAACAGCGAGCCACAGAGCTGTCCACCATGCTGGAAGCAGCCAGAGCTGTCTCGTCTACTCTTAATCTGGAACAAGTGCTAACTCTCATCGCGGAGCAGATGGCTAAGGCTATCGGGGTAGCCGGCTGCACTCTGTCCCGGTGGGATCGAGAAGCCGATACTATTGTGACCTTGATCGAGTGGCGTCAACGGAAAATCGAAACGGCCGACGAGCCAGGGACCAGCTATGCTCTGGACGATTTCCTAGCCACTCGCGCCGTGCTGGAGAAGCGCCGGCCCATCACCATCTTGGCCACGGATCCTGACGCTGAGCCGGCTGAAGTAGCCTTTATGCAACAGGCCGGTGTCGTTAGCTTGCTCATGCTTCCCCTGGTCGTCGGTGAGCGGGTAATCGGTCTGGTGGAACTGGATGAGACCGAGCGTGAGCGAGAATTCACAGACGCCGAAATCCATCTATGTCAGGCATTGGCCGATCAGGTGGCCGTGGCCATCGAGAACGCGCGGCTCTTCGAAGAGGAGAAACGAAGGGCCACCCAACTGGCGCTGATTAACGAGGTGGGGGAGAAAGCGGCCTCCATCCTGGATTCGGACAGGCTGATCCAAGAGGTGACCCGCTCCATCCAGAAGAGCTTCGATTACTACAACGTGGCCCTTGTACTTCTGGACGACAAACGACGCGAGTTGGTGTTGCAGGCGATAGCCGGCGGTTTCGAACACGTAGCGCCGGGCGACTACCGCCAATCCATAGACGAGGGCATTACCGGCTTTGTGGCCCGGACGGGCAAGTCCTGGCTAGCCAGCGACGTCAGCAAAGATCCCTACTATATCAAGGGTCTCTCAGAGGACACCTTGACTGGGTCGGAGTTGAGCGTTCCCATCAAGCTCGGTAATGAAGTGATCGGCGTCCTGGTGCTGCAAAGCATTCACCTCAACGATTTCGATCAATCGGACGTTGTGGCTATGGAGGCAATAGGTGACCGGGTAGCTATCGCTATCCAGAACGCACGGCTCTTCGAGGAGACACAATGGCGAGCCACTCAGTTGCAGACCATCGAGGAGATCGGGCGGAGGGTCTCCGCCATCCTCGACCCCGATGAGCTGTTCACCTATGTAATCGAGGCCATCCAGCAGAACTTCGGTTATTACCACGTGGACATCTTCCTCGTTGACCCAGCCACAGGCTATGCCGTCTTCAAAGCCAGCAGCGATCCCGCAACAGGGAAAGTATGGAAAGAGCAAGGGCTACGTTTCAAGATCGGTGAGGAGGGAATGACCGGTTGGGTTGCCGGCACTGGCGAGCCTCTGCTGGCCAACGATGTCAGCCAGGAACCCCGTTATTCCCCAGGCGAACTGCTTCCGGACACTAAATCCGAGCTGGTTGTGCCTCTCAAGGTGGGCGAGCGGGTGGTGGGCGTGTTGGATGTGAACAGCGACGAACTAGATGCCTTCGACGAAGATGACCTCTTCGTCTTGCAAACCCTGGCCAACCAGGCCGCCATCGCCATCGAGAACGCGAGGCTGTACGAGGAAACGCAGCAGCAATCGAAGCAACTGGCTCAGACTTTGGCGGTCAGCGAGCTGTTGCACCGCGACCTGAAACTGGAGCAGTTGCTGGAACAGATTGCCCAGGGCGCGGTGGAGTTGGGCTTCCGCCGGGTGGTGATCAATGTCTGCCAACCGGGCCAGGACGTGATAAGAGTGCGGGCTGTGGCTGGCCTGGAGGCGCCAGATCGCAAGGCGCTCATGGGCGCTACCTATCACTGGGCGGATTTCCAGGCCGTCATGCAGGATCGGTTCCAGGTCAGCCGCTCCTACCTGATCCCTCACGAGGAGGTGGACTGGGAGAGAGATTTCCAGGGTGTCCTGGTCGTTCCTCGCCGAGAGGATCGCGGGCCTGGCTACTGGCATCCTGAGGACATGCTCCTGGTGCCACTGTGGGGCTCTCGCGGCGACCCGGTGGGGCTGCTGTCGGTGGATGAGCCGGTGAATGGCCTTCTGCCTGATCTGAATACCATCCAGACGCTGGAGGCGTTCGCCAACCAGGCTGCCATCGCCATAGAGAACGCCCGCCTCTTCGAAGAGATCGAAGAGCGACGCATGTATCTCGAAGGAGTGCTAGGAGCCGCCCCTGACGCTATCGTTACGCTGGACACTCAGCATCTGATCGCGGAATGGAACTCCGGCGCAGAAAGGTTGTTCGGCTACTCAAGGGAGGAGGTGATCGGAAAAGATATTGACCACCTGATCACCAAGCCCGATGTCTTTGAAGAAGCAGTCGAATTTACACAAGTAGTCATGAGCGGGATGGAATTACCTCCCGTGGAGACCATCCGTTATCGAAAAGATGGCTCCCCAGTGGATGTCACCGTGGCCGGCTCCCCGATCCCGTTGGGAGATGAATCCATCGGGACAGTTGCCGTCTACACCGATATCACCGCTCGCAAGCGAATGGAGGAAACGCTGCGGGCCCTGGCACTGCTTGACGAACTGACGGGCCTATACAACCGGCGAGGATTCTCCACCCTGGGTAAACAGCAGTTGAAGGCGGCCCACCGGGCGCACAGGGGCATGTTACTGCTTTTCGCGGATTTCGACGGCCTGAAGCAGATCAATGATGCCTTCGGCCACAGTGAAGGAGACCGGGCCTTGATTGAGGTCGCCAATACCCTCCAGGAAACTTTCCGTGAGTCGGACATCATCGCGCGCATTGGCGGAGATGAGTTCGTGGTTCTGGCAGTGGAAACCGACAGTGTCGGTCCCAAGGTTCTTGCCATTCGCTTGCAAGAGCATCTGGAGGCCTACAATGCAAGGGGAAGCCGCCCCTACAAACTGTCGTTAAGTGTGGGCATAGCTCATTATGACCCAGACAATCCCTGTTCCATTGATGAGTTGCTGGCCCGGGCGGATAGAGCAATGTACGAGAAGAAACGCGGCGATACGCCGGGGTAATGCCATTCGGCCAGGGCTTCGGTCGGAGACCTCGCCCAACAGGCAATCCCGCTCGGCTAGGCCTCTGACCGCCGCCGCCAGCGTTCGGCCAGGTCTCCGACCGTCGCCGAAGTTGCCAGGG
>CAZGKH010000303.1:0-5469 GCA_964525665.1 uncultured Anaerolineae bacterium
CAGGATACTGAAAGCTACATTCCGTTGGGTGCGGATATGGAGTTGCATCGTTTCAACCAATTCGATCCGATTCAGGATACTGAAAGTCGTTTAATACCCAATTGGTGCGGGCCTCGGTCTCCAAGTTTCAACCAATTCGATCCGATTCAGGATACTGAAAGTGGGAGCGGACTCGAAGGAGCGGCTGGGCGGCGTGAGTTTCAACCAATTCGATCCGATTCAGGATACTGAAAGTCGGTTCCATCTGGCGGGTGCGGGCGTTGTATGCTGCGTTTCAACCAATTCGATCCGATTCAGCATCTTGTAAACTTGTCAAGTCGCGTAAGAGTGATGGGGGGTAGGCAGGGGGCAACGAACTCGGCGGCAGCCCGTTTTATGACAAGTATGAATGTATCAGCGTGACCAGATGTCAGTGCAGCGGTGTAGATAGCCGCTCACCAGTCTGCAACGTCAACCGTGCCTGCAGGCCACTCCTGGAGAGAAGTCCTGTTCACCCTGGTGATGAATCCGCCCTCGTGGGGCGCCATCAAGTGCGAACTCTGCTGGACTTCTCTTGACGATCTTGCTGTCCACACAGCCGTATTAGCCCTGGGAGAAGCCAGGTGTGGTGTGGCAGGAGCGGGCAGTCAGGCTATGACACGACGTCCAAGCGTCCGAGGGATACCGACGACATAAGCCCCGCGCCGCAGAGGGACTGGAGCAGGAGGGAAGCGGTTTGACAGGTCTGGCAAACGCTGATATACTATTTGTGTCCGGGCCGCCCCCGACACCATCGCTGTTCAGGAGCGAGGCTCCTATGACGCAGACCCGCTGCTAGTGGGTTGAGACGTCGTGCAGCTTCAGCAACCGCTTTGAGCGCGACTGAGCGCTCCAAGGTGTACGGGGGCGGTTCGGGTTTCAGGGAGCGTCAGCGACGCTTTCTGGGGCGGCGTCGCTTGGTCTTGGGCTGGCGGCGCTGTTTCTTTTCCGCCAGATAGCGCTGCATACGAACCTCCCATTGTTCGCAGAAGGCAGGGTAGTCTGGGATGTCTGGTGGGTCAAAAGGCTCGTCGTGTTGCAGGAGATGGATGAATGAAGACCCGATTGACCTTGTGGGCGGTGTGATGAGGGCCTCGATCATCTGGCGTTCCAGGGGGCAGGTGGCCAGGGGCTTGGGGGTAGGTAGGTTGGGATAGGCGCGGGCGAAGCGGCGGGTATTGAGGAAGGCGGCCCAGTCGGCGTTCTTGCCGACGTCCAGGGGGCCGATGAGGGTCTGGTCGTAGGGGATGCCTGCCGTAAGTTGGCGGAACGCCTCAGCGCGGCGCCCCTGAATGTGGATCAACTGCTCGGGGGACTGAAACGGAACTGGTCTGACGGTCGGATAGTCAGATGGTCGGATGGTCTTCAGTCAACTACTTGCTGGTAGCAGGGTAGAAGAGGAATGGGGAACGGATTGGAAGAGGACAAGAAACGCTATTGCGTCTACATTCTGCTGTGCTCCGACGACTCACTTTACACCGGTATGACCTGTGATCTGGATCACCGATTGTCCGAGCACAGGGCAGGACGAGGGGCTCAGTGGACTCGAAAGCGCCGGCCCGTGGGGTTAGTCTTCTCGCTAGGCGATCTCAGTTATCGCTCAGCCCGTGAGGTAGAGCGTTATATCAAAACTCTGACTCGAGCAAGAAAGGAAGCCTTGATAGCGCATGACCCGAAGATGTTGTCCCTTGTTGAGAGGAGAGTCCAGTAGACCCTGCAAGAAAGTAGTCAGTATGAGCGATTCATTTTCTTCTGGCATGCGAATAGGTCGGTTCCACCTGGAGGGTGAGGTCGGGCGGGGCAGCATGGGCGTTGTCTATCGCGCCCTTGACCCTGTGCTCAATCGTCCGGTTGCTCTTAAACTACTTGTGCCTCACCTGGGTGGTGACCGAGACAATCTCGCCCGCTTCCACCGGGAGGCTGCGCTGGTGGCCAGCCTCAAGCATCCCCACATCGCTACCATATACGAATTTGGCGAGCACGAGGGACGGCCCTACATCGCCATGGAATGGATCGAAGGCCGCACCCTCAAGGAGTTGCTGGCTACAGAAAGGCTCTTGCCTCTTGAGCGCAGCCTGAGGTTGTTCGACCAACTGGCCGCCGCCCTCGACCACGCCCATCGGCGCGGCGTGGTCCACCGTGACCTCAAGCCGGCCAACATTATCGTCGGCCCAGACGACCAGGTCACGATTGTTGATTTTGGGTTGGCTTGGTTGGAAACGGCTCCATCAATCACGACCAGTGGCGTGGCCCTCGGCACGCCGCTTTACATGTCGCCCGAGCAAATTCGGGGTGAGCCAGCCGGTGGGAGATCTGACCTGTACAGCCTGGCTGTCATTCTCTATGAAATGCTGGCCGGCCAGCCACCGTTTCAAGACCCTAGCACCCAGGCGCTGTTTTACCAACAACTCTATGCGCTGCCTCCCCCCATAACCGAGTGCAATCCCGGCCTGCCCGCCAGGATTGAAAACGCGCTGACAACAGCCCTGGCCAAAGACCCGGCTGACCGCTTCCCGACGGCCGCCATGCTAGGGACCGCCTTGCGGGCGCCAGCCACGCCTGTGCAGTCCGAGCATGCATCCTCCAACTGGCGGCGGAGTTTCATCAAGGTTCGCCCAAGCCTGTGGGTGGGTTGGCCCCAAGGCGCATCGTGGCGACGATGGTTGCTCACGGCAATCGTGCTGCTCAGCCTTGGTTTGATCGCTGTCGTGTCCCTACCCAGTCTCTGGCGCTCAGAGACACCTGCCGCAGTGCCAACGCCAACATCGGCGCCAACTATTGACATAAGCGCCCAAGCTGCGCCTCCAAACGAGGATGGCTTGTGGCCTATGATTGGCGGTCCTGTAGCTAACGCTGGTTTTGTTGACGAAGAATGGAATCCACTCAACCCTGAACCTCGCTGGTCCCAACCGCAATCGAAGGAGGGGACGAGCCCGGTTGTCGGTGGTGGCCGGGTGGTTTTCGGGGTAGATGGCGGCGCCGTGCGCGCCCTCGACTGGGCCACGGGCGAACCCCTCTGGGAGACACTTTTTGGCGCGAATGTGATCGCCCCGCCGACCATTTACCCTGATCCCCACAACATGTTGGTCTTTGCAGCGACCGAGGACGGAGCGCTATATGGGCTGGCTCTGGACGACCGTCGACTGATCTGGCATATCGGGGCCGGCGACTTGGTTGGGGCCCTTTCCGGTGGGGTAAACGTTGGCTTCGACGGCGCAGTCTATGCCGCGACCGATAGCGGGATACTCCATATCATTGATCCTCTCGTCGGTGAGGTCAAATTCTCGCTCGATTTGAGCGAGAATGACTCTTTCTCGCAGCCACCAATCGCGACAAATGTGGCGATTTTTCTCTCCGGCGAGCAGCACACTGTCTGTGCCATAGACCGGACGGCCGGGGACATTGCCTGGACCGCTGAGACGTTGGGCCGACCGACAACCCCTCCTGTCGTGGGTGAAGCGTGGGGCGTTGTCTTGGTGGGGACGGATGAGGGAAGGGTGCACGCTTTCTCGATGATAACGGGGAAAGCGGCGTGGCAGGGTGAATCAGATAGCGCGATTGTTGGGCTGGCCTACGACGGAGCGAGGGTGTACGCTGCCTCCGCCAGTGGCTTGATTCATGCCTGGGACGGTTGGAACGGCGAAGAAGCGTGGAGGTTGAGCATGGATAGCGCCGTTGGTGTTGGGCCAGTCACAAACGGCAAGTACGTGATGGTCGGCACGGAGGCGGGTGACGTGCGGTATATTGAAACCGAGAGCGGGGAGGAAAACCCTCAGCTCATGTTGGCGCTCGGCGAACCAATCGTGTATTCACTGGCCCCGGCCGGCGGGTGGCTGTTCGTGCGAACAGACCGCGCGATATATGGATTTGGACCATGAGAGAACGATGAGAGAACGAAACGACCATCCAGTTGCCTGGCTCAGCGGCCCCCGACCAGGCGGTCAACCCGACCGGTGGGCGGTGGATAAGGACGAATTCCTCATCGGTCGTCAAGCGCCTGCCGACCTGGAGGTGCCTTTGCCGCGTATCTCGCGCCGGCACGCCCGCATCAGTCGCCTTGAGTCCGGCTACTACCTGACCGATCTGGGTAGCCGCAACGGGACCTTTGTCAATGGCCAACCCATCGGATCAGAGCCTCACCGGTTGCATGATGGTGACGAAATCGTCCTGGGGGGAGCGATTGTGTTTCGCTTCGATGACCCCAGCGAAACTATGGTAGGCCCGCACCTGGGTCGCCTCAAAGGCGTGTGGATAGACGAGGATACGCCCGCGGTCTGGGTGGACGCTCAACGGGTGGAACCGCCCCTCTCGCCCGCCCAGTTCACCCTGCTGGCGCTGTTATATCGCTCGGCGGGGCAAGTTGTCTCCCGTGCCCAGATCGTTGCCACCGTCTGGCCCAACGTGGATCCAGCCGGCGTGAGCACCGAGGCCGTGAATGGCTTGATCAAGCGTCTGCGCAAGCGCCTACGTGAGACTCAAACTCACCGTGGGCGAGATGACCTACCCCGCCAGGAGTATGTCGAGGTGCTGCGCGGGCATGGATTGAGACTCATCCAGCCCGCCGAATAACCGCCCCCGTCACGCCCACTTTGCCCCTTGCTGTCGCCCCCTTCACGCCCACTTTGCACCCTGCTGCTGCCCCCTACGTGCCCGTTTCCCGTCAAGCAACAAAACACTGTTCCGTGTATAATGGTACCAATTAGAAAGGTGCCTGGCACTTGCAGAATGCGACAGAAAACGCAGAGCCTGCCTGTCACGAAATCGTATGGAATGACCAAATTCAGATAAAAGTGCCAGGCACCTAAGCAGTTAACGAGCAGGAGGCATAAGTAATGAGAACACGAAGATTAGCGGTTCTGACCCCACTACTCTTGATACTGGTCTGTAGCCCTGTGCCCGGAGCAGTCGCACCTCGCCAGGATGGCGACACCTACAGTGAACAGTGGAGAATGGCCTTGGGCGCCGGAGTGGAACCGGCCCTGGTGACCATCACATCATTCAACGAGTGGCATGAGGGAACCCAGATCGAGCCGGCTGCGGCGGGTGCTACGAACGGAAGCGGATACACATACGATGACTACGGTTCGCTGCCGCCGGGGGGATACCTGGCGCTCACCCGTGAGTGGGTGGATCAGTTCGATACGATCTGGCCTGAGGTGGACCAGAAGAGCATCACCGTGGCCACGTTGTTGGCAGAAATGACGAACCTCGACCGATTGACGAACCCGGCCAACTACACGACCCGCCAGTTTTCCTCCTACGATCGAAGCAGCGTGAGCGCTGACGCCCCAGGTTGGTTTGCCAACGGGGACGGGGGCAACTACTTGCGCCAAGACGGAGATGAATATGTGTTGGCGGAAGCGTCCGGGCCTGGAGCTATCGTGCGTATATGGGTCGGCAATCCTTCCGGCACAATCCGAATCTACCTCGATGACGAAGTGGTGCTGACAG
>CAZGKH010000304.1:0-5462 GCA_964525665.1 uncultured Anaerolineae bacterium
CGGAAATCGGCCCGAGAACGGGCCTCAGAGCAGGCTTTTTTCAGTAGAGTCATTACATGTAAAATGTTTCCGGAAAAGCTCTGATTAGAAAGATCAAGAGAGGCTCCGCTATCAAGCAGAGCCTCTCTTGGGTATTGGATATTGGCTGGGGGACAGGGATTCGAACCCCGGCTTACGGTTCCAGAGACCGCTGTCCTACCACTAGACGATCCCCCAATGACGCCTACATTTTAGCATATTCTGGCTAACTTGGCAAATGAGCGTATCCCTTCATGAGTAGGGGGAGATAGATTCTGGCGGGCACAAGGGTGGTGCTTGTCCTGGTGAAGACGTTGCCGAAGCCATCGTTGATGTGAGCATAGTTTGCTATGACGAAGCCCCCGTGAGGCACGTTCACCTTCACCCCGTAGGTGATAGCCACAGGGTGTCCGATACGTACCGGGCCTGCCCATCGGATCTGCCCATCGCTGTCGGTGATCGTCCCGGAGGAAGCAGAGGCGGACCCCGTGATATAAGTGGTGTGAGGGAGAATGTCATCCCAAAGAGTGGCCATCTTGGCATCCAGGGTTCCCGTGTTCGTTAGAGCAATGGTATAAGTTAAGGAATCTCCGTTTGTGGCTATCCATTTGTCAACCTGTTTGATGGAAGTAGAGAGGTCAGGGACATCTACCAGGGTGGTTGTTGTTTTTTTGAAGAAGATATGAGTGCCGTCGCCGATTTGGGCCGCGTTTGCGATGTCCGTCCCATCAGCCAAAGGGCTGACGATGGCTGCCTGATAGGTGAAAGTCAGGGAAGTGCCAGCGGCTACCGTCCCCTGCCAATGGACGTGGTTGTTCGAGGGATCGTAACTGGCCTCACCGCTCAGGCTGTGAGGCACGTAGCTGATGTGAGTTGGTATGGTATTGGAAAGGGTCGCGTTGGCGGCATCGGTGGTAGCCGTGTTGTTGAGGACGATGGTGTAGGTCAAGACGTCTCCTTCGGCGGCTATCTCCTTGTCCGCGGTTATGGTGGAAGAACCCAGCCAACTGAGCCAACTCACGACCCTTTCCATGACCACCTGGGCATCAGTAGCCACCAGGGCCTCGAAGGGATAGGCGAAGAAGACGGTCTCAAGGCCCTTTGTCTGGTCGTAGTGGGTCAGGGCGGAGGGCTGGCCGCCGTCGCCAACGAAGGCGGGAGAAACGACTTCGGTGGGAGTCAGGGCGTCGCTCCAATTGCTGAAAGGATAGTCGAGGTGATAGGGGCCCAGGCCATCGCCCACCGGATTGCCAGCCACGCCGTAGACCGTCGTCGTGGTCACGCTCTCGGTGTAGGTCAGCACTCCCAGATAGTCAATGCCGAAGTCAGTCAGACCGCTGGTGTAAAGATAATCCTGCCCGGAGAAGAAGAGCCGCCCTCCGCCATCCAGGTAGGTAGCCAGCACCTCCTCTTCGGCAGGAGTCAATGTGTTATGCCAATCGTAGCCGGTGAACCAAATTACCATGGGATACATCTGCAGCGCGGCCAAGCTGGGGCTTCCGGAGGCGACACCTTCGTTCCAGCCGACATTCCAATAATCATAGGGGTAGCCGTTGGTGATCAAAGCTGCCCGGTAGCTATCCTCCACGTTGTACCAGCGATCGTCGTCCACCAGCAGGATGGGGGCGGGGGTTTTGGTAGTGAAGTTTGCCTCCTGGAAAAAAGCCGGATCGCTCGCCGACCGCGCCGTCAGAGTTGCCTTGTCAGATGTATCCCAGTCGGTTCCGAGGGGGATCTCGGCTCTCACGCCCACGGTAGCTGAATGGCAAGAGGCGATGCTAATGGTCTCCGTCAGCGGCGTGGAGAAATCCCCGTTCCAGAGCTCTGTCGGCCAGACGTTGCCCACAAGGCCCAACTGGTAGGTATCCGTAACCTGGCCGGTGTTTCTTATCCGCACCGTCTGGGTAACCACGCTGCCTCCTGTACTCACCTTCGTTTGAGCAGCGGGGGCCATCTCCACCCCGACGGCCGGCGGTGGGGCCACGAGCCAGTCTATGACCCGTTCCATCACCTGTCTGCGGTGGTCGGTGTCGCTGATGCCCTCGAAGCCAAAGGAAAGGTAAACGACCCGATAAGGCAGGCACAGGCCGGCCTTTAGGCCGCCGCTGTCGCCGCCTTCATACTGGATGACGGAGGAGGCATGCTCACTCCTTACTGAGGCAATCTCGTCGGGATAGAGTTGATTGTCGGCACTGTCGCCGCCGTTGAGGGTTAAGGCCATGCCATCGAGGATGTCATCAGCGACACCCATCAACTGACGAGCCCCGGCGTCGTCCCGGACGTAGACAGCTTGCAGGTATTCTGTATAGTAAGGTGAGTAGAAAAGCAAGCTGCCACCCCCGTCCCAATAGCCGACGTCCTGGCCAGTGAGGAAAAGGCGGCCTCCTGCCTCCATGTAGCCGACCAAGGCGTCCCAGGCGCCGACGTATCCTGGCGAGTCATTGGGACAAGACCATAAGACGATGTCGTAAGGAACCAAGTCAGCCGCCTCGGGCACATCCTCCTGGGGATGCTTGATGATCCAGGTATCGTAGAGATAGTCCAGGCTGTCCAGAGCCTCCTGGAAATAGCCGATTTGGCTTTCGTAGTACCAGGCGCCGCTATCAACCAACAGGAGGGTGGGAGCTGGGGGCAGAGCGAAGTTCTGGACGGTTCCCTCGTCAATCTCAATGGTTGTGGCGGAGGCTCTCCCCACCCTGTGGCCAGGGCTGGTGACTTTCAAGCGATATGTGCCTGCGGGCAGGGCGATGCTGTACAGCCCCGTTGCTGGATCCGTTGCGACGGTGACCGGGGTGTCGAGAAGGGTGATAGTCGCTTCCAGGGGAGCATCTGTCCCTGCCTCTGTCACCCTGCCGAAGAGGACGCCCGCTGGCGAGGCGGTCAGCGAGAAGTCCTCCACCGCAGTTGTGCCCGCGCTGATGTTTACGCTGTATGTTGTAACTGGCTGGTAGGCGAAGGCCGAGGCGGTGATGTCATAAATACCTGGTGCTAGAAAGATCGAATAGTAGCCCTCGGCATCGCCAGTGATGCGGGCATTTTCGCCACTGCCGCGCTCAGAGACTTCGATGATGGAATGGGCCAAAGGCTCGCCATCCACAGCCCTCGTCACCACCCCTGTCAGGAGGCCGACATCGGCCACAGAGACGACAGCATGGTAGGCGTCTATCCTCCCCCAGCCGTAGTCGTTGTTGGGAATGGGCGTGCCCAGGTTCAGGGCGGTGCCGGTGATGGCCTGCTCCATCTCGGCGATGGTTAGACTCGGCTTCGCCTGAAGCAGGAGCGCTGCCAGGCCCGTGACATGGGGCACGGCCATAGAGGTGCCTGTCCAAAACCCGTAGCCGCCACCGGGAGTACTGGATCGAATGTTCACGCCGGGGGCCGAGGCGTTTGGCTTGGCCTCGCCCCAGGGAGATGGGCCGCGGGCGCTGAGAGAAGCGACTTCATCTTCTTCATCAGTCGCACCAACGGCGAAGGCCTCTGGGAAGCTAGCCGGCGAGTTGATGGTGCCGCTGGCGGGGCCGTTGTTACCGGCCGCGAATGCGGGGAAGATCCCCGCCGCCCGCAGGGCCTGGACATCGGGGCGAAAGGTCTCGTCGGAGCCAATGTCGTCTCCCCAGGAGCTGTTGACCACGTCGGGGGCCAGGGCCGGGTCGCCGGCGGGAGCCAGGAGCCACTGGAAGCCCTGGTGGATCCAGCTATCAAGCGACAGTCCCAGGTTGGTGAAGACCTTGACGGCGATCCACTGAGCGCCAGGAGCCACGCCGATGCCTCCATCACCCAGGGCGGTACCCATGGTGTGGGTGCCGTGGCCGTAGCCATCGCCAGGGTATAGGTAGTCCTCGTTGGTGGCGCAGTACCAGTTGCCCAGGTGATCGGGCAGTCCCTTGGGGTTGTAACCTCGGTACCTGGTCATCAGAGCCGGGTGCTGCCAGTCAACGCCAGTATCCATGCTGGCCACCACAACCCCTGTGCCGTCAATGCCCAGGGCTTCCCAGACCAGGTCGGCGCGAATTTGGGCGATGTTCCACTCCACGGGCTGGAAGTTGGAGGTTGGGGGTTGGAGGTTGGAGGTTGGAGGTTGGATATTAGAGATTGGATATTGGAGGCTTGAGGTTTGAACTTTGAGTTTTGGGTTTTGGATTTGATGTTTATGGTCAGCGCGGATTCTCTCCACCTCTGGACGGGCCGCGAGGTCCAGCAGGGTCTCCCCACCGCTGGTGACGGCCAACCCATTGAAGATCCAGTAGGGAGTGTAGTCTTTGACCTTGCCGATGGCCTTCTGCTGTTCCAGATAGGCTTTGATGCCCCGCTGGGTTCTGGCCGCAGTCTCCTGCAAGGTGGAGACCACGCCTCGGCGGCGGGCCAGCCTGTTCCTCTCTGCCTGGGCAGCAGCCAGGGGAGCCGTCTCCTCAAGATAGACCAGGTAGGTGATCTCACCATCCCTGGCCTGTGTCACTTCCTTGAGGAGAGAAGGCTCGATCTTCAGTAGCGCCTTATCCTGGCCGTCCCTTCCCTTCTCCCAGGCTTCCGACACTGCCGGGACCTGGGAGAGGACAAGAAGGATCAGGAGCAGACTTGAAAGACAGAACCTTCGTCGTTTCATTGCCAGGTCTTCCTCTGGGCTACAATGCTGAGCTTCAGCAAGCCATTTTCAGCCACCATTCGATCATTCATTAGCCGATCTCAGCACCGGCTGTGTTTGACGATGAACTCGTAGGCTCTGGCCCACACAGCCTCGCGCTCGCTGTCCACGGTGATGCAGTGGCCCGAATTCGACCACCAGATGAGCTCTTTCTCAGCGGCACCAAGCTCCTCGAAAATGATCTGCGCGCTGTCCACAGGGACGTGGTGGTCTTTCTCGCCTTGCATGATCAGGGCCGGAACCTTGAGCTGGGGCAGCTCTTGCCTGACCAGGCGTGTCAACTGCTTCAGGCTAACGAGGCAGGGGATGGGAAGCACCGGGTAGGCGGAGAGGAGCTTGTTAGCTTCAGGGTCGGTTAGATCGGACTCGATATCGGGGGTGAACCAGCGGATGAAATGCTGGGCCAGGGGCAAGAGGCGAAAGCGCCAGTCGGCCACGTAGGCAGGCGCGGCCATGACAACGATCCCGTCCACAGGATAATGGGCCGCCAGATCAAGGGTGATCAGTCCGCCCATAGACAGGCCGGCCACGAAGACCTGCTCACAGCAGGCTTCCAGTTCCCGCAACCCGGCCTCGGCCGAGGCCACCCAGTCACGCCAGGTGGTGCGGGCCATGTCCTCAGGGGATGTCCCGTGGCCGGCCAGGCGCACTCCCCGCACAGTGAGGCCCTTTGCGGCCAGGAACTCCCCCATGGGCCGCATCTCCGGCGGGCTGCCGCTGAAGCCGTGCACCAGCAGGCAGCCCACTGGGCCCGCCCCGACGACAAACGGCGTACAGTCCAGGGGTCTCATACGTTGCGAGC
>CAZGKH010000305.1:0-5460 GCA_964525665.1 uncultured Anaerolineae bacterium
ACCGTCAGCGAGCAGGCTCAGAGAGCCGGTCCAGTAGCCGACGATCAGCTTGGCGACAGTGGCTACCAGGTTGAGTCCCAAGGTAATCCATAGGACACGCCGGATGGCACGAAAGCTTTCCAAGTTGGCAGTTTTGGCTTGAGGTCTGTAGGCACGGGTATCCATAAGCCCACCTATCTTTCTCCAACTATATTAGAATAGTCGCATACGATTATAGTATCATGCTGCTGATCTGTCAACTGGAGTTGAGTGGGTCTAGAACGCGGATGGGCAGGATTTACGGATTCTGCCTGACCCGCTAATCATGCCCATCCGTTGTTCTTCAATGTATCTGCCGACCAGAGTCAGGCCTCGGCCACCGGTAGGGTGAAGGTAAACCTCGTCCCTTGACCAACCTCACTCTCCACCCCGATCCGCCCGCCGTGGGCCTCCACCAGTTGCCTGGCGATGGCCAATCCCAGCCCCGTCCCCCCGGTAGCCCGGGACCGCGACTTGTCGGCACGATAGAAGCGCTCGAAGATGTAGGGCAAATGCTCAGCAGAAATACCCTCACCAGTATCACTGACGCTGATCTCAACTTCCGATTCCCTCGCCTGGGCTGCGATGACGACTTCCCCACCTGAGGGTGTGTGAGTCAGGGAATTGCTCAAGAGATTGCCCAACACCTGCCCTATCCGCTGGGAATCAACGTCCACCAGGGGTAGTTCCTCTAATAGGTCCGCCGCCAAGGTGATGCCCTTGGCTGCCGCCTGGGCACGGGCAGCGTCCGTGGCTTTATTCACCAGGTCGGCCGGGGCCACCGGTTGGCGCTCCAGCTTGAGTTGCCCTGCCTCGGCCAGGGCCAGCTCCTGCAGGTCGTCCACCAGGCGGCTCAGAAGCATGGCCTCTTCGTGGAGGGAATCAATGATCTCCCGCTTCGGCTCAACTACGCCATCCTGCAGGGCCTCCAGATAGCCCCGGATGTTGGACAGGGGGGTACGCAGATCGTGGGCCACGTCTGTCACCATGTTGCGGCGCAGGTCTTCGAGCCGGGTCAGGCCGTCGGCCATGGCGTTGAAGGCGCGGGCCAACTCGCCGATTTCGTCATCGGATTCCACCTCCACCCGTTGGCTCAGGTCTCCCTTTTCCATTTGGCGGGCGGCAGCGGTCAATGTCTCCACTGGCTTCAAGATGCGGCGCGAAAGACCCGCTGTGAGGAGCACAGCGGCCACGCCAGCCACCACCGCAGCCAGCAGCAAGGCACGGTTGATGCCGGCTAAGAATGCCTCTCGCTGAGGATCATCAGCCAGGCCCAGGGGATTGGCGTAGACGGTACCCACCGGCACCTGACGATCAAGGCGGACGATAGAAGCCACCGGTTCAGTCCAGTCCGGAGACACGGGCTGCCCTATCAGCTTATTGGCGGAGTCGGCGACGACCCGGCCGTCCTCATCCGACAGGACGATTCGTTCCCCCGTAATGTCCCCTATCTGCTCGACCCAGGGCTGGATGCCAGACCAGTCTCGGTTCTGGCGATAGTACCCGGCCAAGAACACCTCGAACCGTTGGTGGCGCATCATCCCGCGGCGCTGCTCATAGCTCTGAAACTCGCCGCTGGTGGCCTGGCTGGCTAGGAAGGCCACGACCCCTACGGCCACGGCGATTACTATGATCAATGCCACGAGCACGCGAAAACGCAAGCTGCGGAACACCATCCTAATCTTACTCCCCTTCGACAGGCTCAGGACTCCGCTCAGCAAACTTGTAGCCCATGCCGTAGACGGTCTGGATGTAGGTCGGCTTCTTGCGGTCCGGCTCGATCTTCCGGCGCAGGTTCATTACGTGGACATCTACCGTACGCTCGAATCCCTCGAAGTCGTAGCCGAAGACCCGGTCCAGCAGTTCCAGCCGGCTGAAGGCTCGCCCTGGCTCCCTGATGAGCACCTCCAACAGCTTGAACTCGGTGGGAGTGAGGGCGACGGGTTCCCCCCCCACCTGAACCTTGTGGCGAACGAAGTCCACCACCAAGTCGCCGAAGCGCACCTCTGAGGGGCCTTCGGGCTTGTCTTCGCCGACCCGGCGCAACACCGCCCGCACTCTGGCCAACAACTCGCGGGGACTGAAGGGCTTGGTCACGTAGTCGTCGGCCCCCAGGTCCAGTCCGATGAGCTTGTCCGTTTCAGTGGTCTTGGCGGTGAGCATGATGATGGGCACCTTGTTGCCCTCGCCGCGCAGGAGACGGCAAACGTCGAGCCCGTCTATGCTCGGCAGCATGAGGTCCAACACGATCAGGTCTGGCTGCTTCTGGCGGGCCAGCTCCAGCGCCCGCAAGCCGTCGTGAGCGGTCAGCACCCGGTAGCCATCCTTCTCCAGATAGGCCCGCACCAGGTCTACGATTTTTCGGTCATCGTCTACTATCAGGATTCTGGCCCTAGCCACGTCACTCCGCTCCAAGAAGAAAACAGGGGACACCTGAGCTTGCTCAGACACCACCCTTCGCGTCCCCAACGGCCTCACGTTCCCAATTGTACCAACAGCGCCAAGAATAGTCAACCCGGCGCTGCGACTCGATTCATCTCTATTATAACACGATATTGTAAAGATTTGATGAAGGAGTTGTGAAGCCTCGGTAAAGATCGGATGACGGTGCTAGTCCAGAGGACTGCGAACGGCCAGGGGGCCCCGATGGAGGACGTGGGTGTAGATCATCGTCGTTCGCACATCCCTTCGATAAGCTCAGGGCAAGCCTTGTGGCCGAGGAGTTCCTGCACGGCGGAGATGTCGTAGCCGTCTTCGAGCAGGTGAGTGGCGAAGCTTCGGCGGAAGGTGTGGCAGGTGGCGCGCTTGTGGATCCCCGCCAGCTTGGCTGCTTTCCTGACGGCCTTTTGCAGACCACACTCGTCTACGTGGTGGCGGCGCACGACGCCACTGCGAGGGTCCACCGACAGCCGCCCCGAAGGAAAGACTTACTGCCAGATCCACTCCTGGTTGGCGTTGGGGTACTTGCGTTCCAGGGCGTAGGGCAAATAGACCGCGCCGTGGCCTTTGGCCAGATCCTCCTCATGCAGGCGCTCGACGCCCCGCAGATGGTCCTGTAGCGGTGCGCTGAGGCTTTCGGGCAGCATCGTCACTCGGTCCTCCATCCCCTTCGCATCGCGGACGATAATCTGGCGCTGAGCGAAATCCAGGTCTTTGACGCGCAGCCGGACACATTCCATCAACCTCAGGCCACTACCACAGAGCAGTTTGGCCACTAGTTGGTGGGCGCCTGAGAGGTGGCCGAGAACGCAGCGAATCTCCTCTTTAGTAAGAGCGGTGGGCAGGCGTTTGGGCTTCTTGGCGCGCAGGGCATCAATGGGACATTCCAGATCCTTCTTGAGCACCTCACGATACAAGAACAGCAAGGCATTGAGGGCCTGGTTTTGGGTTGACGCGGCGACGCGTTGCTCCACAGCCAGGTGAGTGAGAAAAGCCTCGATCTCTGGGACCCCCATGTCCTTGGGATGCCGCTTGTGGTGGAACAGGATATAGCGCTTGATCCACGCGACGTAGGTCTTTTCGGTGCTCATGGAATAGTGCTTGAGCCGTATGGTGTCCCGGACCTGGTCGAGCAGCTTCTTGGGACGTTTGCTCATGTTCTGATCTCCGATTGAGTTTTGCATTTCTGACCCTATTCGTGTATAATGTATCAGGCTTGACCGGATTTCTACTATTATACCCATTCTGCCCCATCGTGGCAAGTTTGCTAGACGGACGATATCTCTGCATAATGCACCCTGGACGGGCAGCTATATGGAAGAATATCTGCCTAGTATGCCAATCAGGGACTCTAGGTGGAAAGATGTCCACCTAGTATCTCAGATCAGGTGACTAGGTGGACGGATGTCCAGATAATAAGAGTTAGCCCGCAACACCGAAGATTTTTGTAGCGATGAAAGCCAAGAAAATTCTATGATCACCCTTATACCAGGAGGTAGAAACATGACCGGACAGAAGAGAAATCACCTGTGGACATACATCATTCTTTCCATCTCAATCAGTGCCCTATGCTGGCTCGTCCCGCTGATCAACGCTCAGGATAATGGATATCTCGTTCCTACAGCGGCAAACTTTTTTACGTTGCTCGAACAAGGCCTACAGAATAGCAAACACGCGCTGATTTCGCTGCTCTTTGCGGCGGCTACCTTTGGCCCCTTTCTGGGCGCGGTGGCAGCCACCAGGCTGGAATCGGGCGCAGACGGCGTGGCGCGTCTTTTTGCCCGGGTGTGGAAATGGCGTGTGGAGCGCCGCTGGTACGGGGTGGTCCTCATCCTCGATAAACGCTTCGGGAATGAGAGTTTCCTGCCTTCGAGTTTCACAGACACGGAGGGAATATAAAAAACAAAATTCGGTGGTGTTAGCAGCGGTGATGGCGGTGGTTCAGGTGGTTGCACTGATCCTTGGGGATGTGAAGAGGGCTCCCAATGAAAAGGTATCGCCTTGAAACAAAAGCGGGCTAACAAAGCGTGCACTGGACGCTGGGGATTCTGCGGTATTTTCGAACATTTTTCTGGCTTCGAGTTTTCTCTGCTCCCACGCAGAGTCCACCCCCGCCCCATCGCCAGTAACGCAAACCGTTAGCACGCTTGCGTATCAACAATGAAATACGGTCAGGATATGATCAGTATTGAGGAAGGGGGATAGCAATGAGAGAAGATACAATGTTGGTAACCGAACTTCTACCCAAGGTACAGGTTCTCCCACGGGCTGATAAGTTGCGTCTGATGCAGTTCTTGGTGTTTGAACTGGCACGAGAAGAAGGTATCGCTTTGCTGCAACCTGATCAAGATTACCCTATCTGGACACCCTACGATGCTTTTGACGCCGCTAAGACCTTACTGAACGCCCTTGAAGGGGAGCAAGTCACCTATGTTAATTGAAGGCCAACGTTTTCCTTTTACGGAAACTGACAGGTCGTTGGGAGCTGCCAGCAGTCTTCCGTATCTACCACTTACTCTGAGCTATCAGGGCATATCTCTATCCGCGTCGGGATTGCTGGATACAGGCGCAACTGTTAACGTACTGCCTTATGAGATTGGCAGACAGCTAGGTGCGATTTGGGATCGGCAAACAACTCCCGTGCGTTTAACGGGGAATCTGGCCCAGTTTGAGGCGCGAGTGTTGATTGTTTCCGCAACTGTGGGCGAATTTGCACCGGTACGTCTTGCTTTCGCCTGGACACAAGCGAGCAATGTTCCTCTGATTCTGGGGCAAGTGAACTTCTTTCTGGAGTTTGATGTGTGTTTCTTTCGCTCTCAAAAGACATTCGAGGTGAAGCCTAGAGAGCGATAAGAGCTCTTGCACCAGGGGCGCGCGCTAACCCCCGCTGCACCTGACCGGGCTGAGCTGCGCCGAATACGAAGTGCGCTTTGCATTTGTGGGTTGGTCCCGGGTTAAGGGACAGCAATGCATTCCCCGCCCGGCAGGTGAGCTTCTCCGTTA
>CAZGKH010000306.1:0-5457 GCA_964525665.1 uncultured Anaerolineae bacterium
AGAGACCTTCGCCCAACGGTCAGAGACCTTCGCCCAACGGTCAGAGACCTTCGCCTAACGGAGCAAACCACGGCCTTGTGGCTGGATGAGCGGGTGGGTCATTTGGAGAACGCGGATTGGCAAGATTTGCGGATAATTGATGGGGTTGTTTGGGCAGTCACTTGGCCTGGACGTTTGCGTCCAGGCTGAAAGAGTAAAGGATTTGCAGATAGTGTCATATCTTATGGCCCGGACAGATGCGCAACCGATCCGTAAATCCTGCCCATCTGTTGTTCTAGACTCCCTGGTGAGCGCAATCTGCCATCTCTTACGCATCCCCTTCCGCCTTGCCCCGCGAAGCGCTTCGTTCAATACCCCTAACTCGATCTTGATCATCAAACCCTGCTGCCTAGGCGATGTGCTCATGGCTACGCCAGTGATAGCGGCCCTGCGCCAGGCCTTCCCCAGAGCCAGGATTGACTTCGCCGTAGGTGGCTGGGCGCGGGACATGGTCGAGAACAATCCCCACCTGGACAGCATCGTGGATTGCGGCCCCGTAGGAAGCGGTAGCCGCTACTCCTGGCGCGAGTATCTTGACCTGGCCAGACGAATCCGCGCTGGTGGGTACGAGGCATGCTTCGTCCTGGATCGCTCCCCGCTCATTAGCCTGCTGCCGTACCTGGGTGGCGTCCCCCAGCGGGTGGGCCTGGATAGCCGGGGGCGAGGTTTCTCCTTGACCGTTGGCGTGCCTGTTGTCGGCCTCAAACATGAAGCAGAGCTTTATCTCGACACAGTGCGGGCCGCTGGCATCGAGGTTGACGTGCCAAGGTTGGAGTTCTATCCCGCCGACCAAGATCGCCGCCATGTCACCGAGATATTGAGAGCTGCCCCCCAAACGCCACTAGTCGTTATCCACCCAGCGGGGGGGAGCAATCCTGGGATGATCATATCGGCCAAGCGTTGGCCGCCACAGCGATTTGCCGTCCTAGCTGACCGCCTCATCGAGGAGGATGTGGCTCAAGTATGCCTGGTGGGCGGGCCAGACGACGGGGTCATCGCTGCCAGGATCAAGGAGAGCATGAAGCAAGTGCCTTGGGACCTGACGGGACAACTGACCTTTGGTCAGTTGGGTGCTCTCCTGGAGCGGTGCGACCTGTTTATTGGCCACGATACGGGCGCCATGCACCTGGCGGTAGCTGTGGGCGCGCCGGTGGTAGCTCTCTTCGGTCCCTCCGACCCGAGGATGTATGGCCCTTACAGTGAGAACAGCATGGCCCTCTGGCAAGACGTAGGCTGTAATCCTTGCTTGCAGCAGGGTCATTGGGACTCTGCCTGTCGCCGCTTCAGATGTATTGAGGCGGTTACGGTGGACGAGGTGTGGCAGGCAGCGACGATGTTTCTAGGATGATTGGGGGGGGAGAGTCTGAAGTCAATCTTATCGAACTTGGATACAGCAAACGAGAGCCCCGATCAGATCTTAAGGTCTGGCCGGGGCTCCTTTCAAAATGGGTGGAAACGCAAGGCGCGGTGTTAGTTCAAAATCGTTAAGTCAAAGTGCAACGCACTTCGGCTCGGCACGAACAAGAAGCTTTCACAAAAACTCTGTGACGCCCACCTGGGTGTATATCTCCCGTCCTTCTAGTTCCTTAAAGAAGGGTTCGGGTTCAATCACCGCCTCAGGGGGGTACACTCCCGGCGGGATGCGGCTCTCGGCCAGCCAGATGGCCGCGCGGGCCGGGGCCACGCCGGTGGGTAGCGCGCCCTTGCAGGTCAGCGTGCCCAGCCGGTAGGTCAGCGTCTTACCATCCTTTGTTCCCCTAACCTCGGTGACGATCTCCTTGGCCCAGTCGGGAGGCCGCTTCTTGGGCGGGGCCAAGAAGTCGGTGATGGGCGGCACGTACTTGGACATCATCGCCACGAGCAGGTCGCGCGGCACGATCTGCTGCCCCTTTACCTCCACTGGCTCCCGCCCGGCGAAGCCAAAGTCCGCCAACACGCGGATCTTCTCCACCGTCTCCTTCGCCATCCCCCAGTAGTTGATTTTGAAGAAACACTCCTTCAAGCCCCTGTCGCCGAAGGTGATGGGTAGGGTAGCGATCTCGGAGTGGAGGGAGAGGTGCATGGGCAGCAGGCCCAGGGGCGGGGTGAACCAATAGTCCTCGAATTCGCTCAGCGGCTGGCAGGCCACGAACTCCCTGTTCCGGTAGACCATCGGGGGCTGGGTCAACTCGTCAATGATGGTGGGAACGGCGTAAGGGAAGTAGACTGCATCCGGAGGGGGTGGCTTGATGCCGTCGTAGATGCGGATGCTCTCGATGGTGTCCAACTGGTCGGCGGCGTAGCGGGCCTGGATGTTGGGCACGCCTGGCGCGGAGCCCATCCCTAACACCGCACTCAGCCCCGCCTCGGCGAAGCGACCGCTCAGTTCCAGTTGCTGGCGGGTAGTATGGAACAGGCCGCCCATGTCGGTATAGGACACCCCCGCCTCCAGGCAGGCTTCCATCACTTGCAGGTTAAAGTAGTAGACGGTGGCGTTCAGACAGGCGTCCGCCCCCCTGAGCGCGCCGACCAGCGCGTCGTGGTCAGTCACATCCACCCGCTGGATGCTGACCTTGGGACTGTTGATGATCCCCGCCACCGTGCGAGCCTGGGCCAGGTCTCGGTCGGCGATGACCACCTCATCCGCCCGCCGGTCGCCCGCCAGGTCCTGCACGGCGATGCAGCCCATCTTCCCCGCGCCGCCCAGTACAATGATTTTCATTATTAGCTCCTTTGTGGTATAATTCGTGTACTATTCTGACCCAGGAGGTAGAGATGGATGCGATCCTTTGGAACGAATTGGACCAGGTGCAGCAGGACCTCCGCATTGTCCAGATGGCTATAGAGTCACTACAGGCAAAAGTGAACGAGTTGAGGTCCCGCGTTCAGGAGGAGGCAAAGGTTGAGGGCCGTCCAACAAAGTTCACTGACCTGGAGGGCATCTGGGAGGGGGCAAACTTTAGTTACGAAGAGATCAAGGCAGCCGAGTACCGGGTGCCTGAGGATCTGCTATGAGAACCTTCGTCGTAGATACCCATGCGTTGGCCTGGTTTGTCAGCCGGGACCGACGTCTGGGCGCTAAGGCCCGCACTGTTCTCCGGGATCCCGACGTCCGCCTCATCATCCCCGCCATCGTCCTGGCCGAGATCAAGTATCTGGCCCACAAGGGTCGCCTTACGCAGTCGTTAGACGAAGTGCTGCGCGTGATCAACAGCGACCCACGCTGCACCATCTATCCTGTTGACCTGAGCGTGGTCAGCAAGGCCCCTCTTAGCCTGGACATCCACGACAGTCTGATCGTGGGGACGGCACTGGTGCAGCGTGAGGTCATAACGGGTATCTTGACACGAGACGAAACCATTACCTCCTCTGGCCTCGTCCCTACCACCTGGTAATCCCCTACAGCCCCAGTTCGCCCCCCACCCACCCCAGCGCCAATTCCTCCAGCTTGGCCCGCGTCGGACGGCCGTTCTCGTCCCAGCCGGCCATCTCATAGTAGATCGCTTTCGCCTCCTCCACTTCCTCGGCAGTTACCGCTACACCTTCACTCTTGCCACCCTCCAACGGAATCAGCAGCTTGGGCGGCACGGTGTCCGCCTCCGCGCCAACCCCCTCGCGGGCGTTGAAAGCCCGCAGCAGGTTCAGCCGCCGCTCGCCCACCTTCATCAGCTCCCACAGACTCGCATTCCAGCCGGTGACCGCTCGCACGGCCTCCACCAACTGGCTGGGGCCGTAGAGCTGCCAAGCCGGACCCCAGACGAACTGGCACACACTCAGGCTGTCCAGGAGACTGTACATGTACTGAGTGTAGAGCGCGTAGCGCACTTTCCCCACTCTCAGGCTGCGCACCAGTTGTGGATCGAGCAGGTCCAGCTCGGCCAGGCGATCACAGTAGTACTCCCAGTCCTTCTCCAACTCATAGGAGGGATCATGCTCGTG
This sequence comes from uncultured Anaerolineae bacterium, assembly GCA_964525665.1. Lineage (GTDB taxonomy): Bacteria > Chloroflexota > Anaerolineae > VGOG01 > VGOG01 > CAYMKL01. The sequence goes on from CAZGKH010000306.1 coordinate 3,958, forward strand.
GGACTGGTGGTCGGCGCCGAAGGGATTGACGGCGTAGATTAGGGCCAGGCTGCGCTTGACCTGGGGCATGTGGGCCGGCAGTTCGTGGTTTTTCACTGCTACTACCAGGTCTTGCCCCACGCCCAGTGTCTCGGCGGCGCGGCCGGAGCCCTCCCCCAGCACGCGCCCCAGGCCCTCTCGCTTGCCGATGCGCTCCACCATCTGCACCAGCGCGTCGGCGTTACCGAAGCGAAGCTCGATGCCGTCGGTGTCCTCCAGGGTGAGCAGCCCATGCCCGAAGCAGTCCATCGCCCAGGCGATGGTCGCACCGCATGAGATGGTATCCATCCCGTACATGTTGCACAATTGGTTGGCACGGGAAATCGCCGCCAGATCAGAGACGCCGCAGTAGGAGCCCATCGTGCCTAGAGTCTCGTACTCCGGCCCGCCGTAGCGGGGATCCACTTGATATGGCCCCTCGGTTATCTCCACCACCCGCTTGCAGCGGACCACGCAGGCGAAGCAGGTGTCCCGCTCTTTGAGGATGGTGTCGCTCATCCGCTCACCGCTGATGGTCTCAGCTTCCTCAAAGGAGCCGCTGGCCCAGTTGCGCGTGGGCAGGCCCCCCGCTTTGTTCTGGGGCATAACGACCTCCGCGGTGCCAAACAGCCCCATCCCGTAGATGTCCGATTCCTCGAAGTGGTCTGCGCCCCACTTAGCCAGCGCCCTCACTCCATCGGGATCGGCCAACTGGGGGCGATTGCGCCCGCGCACGGCCACCGCTTTGAGGTTCTTGGAGGCCATCACCGTACCCATGCCGGTGCGACCGTTGGCGCGGTTGGCGTTGTTGATCAGCGCGCCGAAGCGGACCCCTTTCTCGGCCGCCGGGCCGCACTGAAGCACCTGGATGCGCCTGTCACCCAGTTCCTGACGGATGGCATCCTCCACATCGGCAGTGAACTGCCCCCACAGGTGAGCGGCATCCCGCAGTTCCACAGTTGGGCGGGTCTCCGACGTTGGGCGAAGGTCTCCGACCGAGCCCCCGTCGTGCACCCACAAGTAAACAGGGTGCTCGGCCTGGCCGTGGATCACGATGCCGTCGAAGCCGGCGAACTTGAGCTCCGCCGGCCAGAAGCCGCCAGCCTGCGAGTCGCCCACCAGGCCCGTGACCGGCGACTTGGCCGTGGCGCAGACGCGGGATTGCCCAGAGAAGGGCGTGCCGGTGACGACGCCGACCATCAGGCTAAGGGTGTTCTCCGGCCCCACCGGGTCGGCGCCGGACGGGGTATGCCTTAGAAGGTAGTAGGCCCCCATCGCGCTCCCTCCCATGTACTTGCGGTAGAAGCTCTCCCCCGGCTCCTCCACCTCCAATTTCCCCGCTGTCAGATCAACGTGCAATATCTTGCCGTGGTATCCATAAGGCATAGGTCACCTCCTTTACGTTTTACGTTTCACGTTTTACGCTTTTCACCGCTTCCTCAAACACCGTCAGTGTCTCCGCGATTTCCGGCTCGCCGTGGC
>CAZGKH010000307.1:0-3170 GCA_964525665.1 uncultured Anaerolineae bacterium
ACGGCTTCAACCAGGGCGCCGGCGATAGGCAGGCCGGTCTCCTTGTCCTCGACCCAGCCGCTCACCCAGACGGTGTCACACTCCGGATACATCTCGGGGTTGACCACTATGTCCTCGCAGGTGAGGAAGAAGTCATCCGACCAGTCCACGTAGCCACTCTTGGATACATCCAGGGTGAAGTCCGTACCCCACGCGTTCGACCCGACGTCGAACTCGAAGTAGCCAGTGGAGTCAGTCGCAACAACACCGTTGACGTCAGCACCATCAATGGGATCCGTGGTCAACTCGTCAATGACGTTGCCAGAGACGTTGACCACGCAAGGCGAACCCGCGTAGTCGACCGGGACACCCTCGTAGATCCTGGTCAGGTCTCCCTCGTCCGTCTGCGGACCAGCGCCGCCGCCGATGGGCAGCTCCTTCTCGTAGCCGTAGTTCACTACCACCACCGATGGCATCACCGGCGTGATGTCCGTCTCGCCATCCCAATCCTGGTCGCACAACTGCTCCACGTTGCCAACCTCGAACACTGCCGCGCCCACGAAGCCGCGCGCTATCTGCCCGAAGTAGGCCAGGTCAAACACCTTCATGTGCTTGGGGTGCAGCCACGGCACGGGGATAATGGCCACGTCCCGTCCCGTCTCGTCCCGAATGAAGATGTTGCCGCTGATCTTGTTGCAGTTGGAGTTGTTGCGAATGGCGATGCGCGAGGTCACACCTTCCTGCTCCTTGGCGATGAAGGGCATGGCCCAAGTCCAGGCGTCCACCTTCTGATGCTCTGGATGCGCGTTGTACGCGCCACCCTGGGTCTCACCTGCTACGGTGTGCCGCCAACCAGGCAGACTCTCGTCGTACACCTTGGTCTTCTTGATGTCTACCACCGCGAAGATGGGCTCACCGTCGTGCCACTCGCCAGGATAGTCTATCTGACCATGAGACTGAATCTCCGCCGCCCCTACGTACCCGAACGGGAAGTTCACCCCCAGATCAACTATCGCCGGCAAGTAGAAGGTGGTCGTGCCGTTGCGGCACACCCAATCGCCCACGTACAGGATCTCGTCGCCGCTCTGGTCGAAGAAGTCCACCGTCACGAAGGTGGGTATAGACTCGTCAGTGATGTTCTGCACCTGGATGCTGGAGCTGTAGCCGCTGATCTCGCGATACAGCAGGTCCGCGTACCAGGTCTGCTCATCCCGCTGGTCGTAGGGCATACCACGCATGCTCAGCATTGTGCCGCGGTTCGCACCAGTCAGGCTCAACTGGTCCACCACCACGGCCAGGATCTCGTTGCCCGAGATGTAGGCCGAGCCCAGCCAGGGAGCATCTATCTCTGGCGACGGGAAGGCCACCTCGGCGAAGCCAGCAGGCCCTACCGTGATGGACTCTCCTGGCGCCAACAGCTCGATGTGCTGCGCCTTCATGAACTCGCAGTTGCCCTCCTCCTTGTAGTAGATCCAGATGGAGGTGCACTGCTCACCCGAGTTCTGGATGGTGAACACGGTGTCCAGGTCGTTGTAGCCGTGCATCACGTACGGTGCGAAGACTCTCTCGCCCGCCATGTCGGGATCAACCACTCCCGTGTAGCTCGCGGAGATCTCGAACTCACCGAAGGGGTCGGTTCCCCAACGATCTACCGTCACTGCCAACGCCGGGCGCTCATGCTCCAGGTCGCCCCAAACCCACTCGTCCACCCAGTCCAACCAGCCTTCGGTGTCGCCCGTGGCGCCACTGGCGGCGTTGCAGGCGTCGAAGAAGTCTTCCGCGTTGACCGAGTAGATGATGGCCGACTTGGCGTCATCTGGAATCTGCGTGTGCAGAGTCCAAACGCCGCCCGCCGGCAACTGCATGCAGGCGTGATCCGATGGCCCAGGGGCGTTGGACGGGCACGACTCGCTGTACTCTTCCCAGAAGAAGACCACCGCACCGCCATCCATATCCGATGGGTTCTGTACCTGGATCTTGGTGTCCCAGCCCGCGCCTGTGGCAAAGGCAGTGCCGATGTCAATGCGCGGAATCTCGATTGCTAGGCCGGGATTAGGGTCAGCCGAGACGGTGCTGGCGGTCAGCAGGCCGCCCAACATCCCCGTTACCAGGACCAAGACCATTAGAAGTTGAAACTTCTTACTCATTTTGTACTAACCTCCTTAGCATTTTGTGTAATGTGATTCGGTCAAAACTAGGGTTGCCGGCGTCTTCTTTCCATACATCTTTCCAATGCCGTCAACCGGGCGGATAATCCAGTCTTTTTCTATTAGCCTCACCCCCTTTCAGTTGAGAGATGATATGCCTATTATCTATATATATAACGGAAAAACGGCGTTTTAGATACGGGTAAAAGTGACCAATTTTGGTATTTTCCGAAAACTTTAAGGTTTCTTATGGTTACTTGACAACATCCACTAACAGAGATATAATAATTCCAAGAACAGGGCGCAGTTGCAAATAAGATAAACAATAATAAAGCGACCCTGTTCCCATCTCCTCAGGTGGGCTCTCGAGCTTGGCGGCCAAGACCCACCTGAGGATTGTTTTTTGCGCAATTCGTGGCAAGTCCCCTTTCACGCATCACGAGTCACGCATCACGCCTATGCGATGTCCAAGATAACGGTCTTGATCACACCCCAGTTGCCATCATAGATGTTGACTAAATAGCGGCCAGTAGCGAAGCCCTCCCCACCTGCCGAGAAGGCAATGGATATCGTCCCGTCTCCAGATAGCGTCCTGACTTCTTCGAACAAGACGTTACTGCTGTTGTCATAAACCCTTATCCCCACCTGTTCGCCCGCCATGTAAGCATAGTCGAACACGATATAAACCTTTCCGGTACCTGCGGGGAACTGAGGCACCGCCTCTCCCTCAGGAGCATTGCTCACCCGGCAGTGGGTGACCACAGAGACGGGCACGGGCTGGAAAGGCACCGCTGCTTGAGGCGTCGGCGTCTCTGTTGGCTGCACCGTCGGCACCGGGATTGGTGTGTCCGTGGGCGTAAGGGTGGGTGTTGGCGTCGGCGTCTCCGTGGGCTGCGCCGTCGGCAGGAAGGGTACTTCTGCCTGAGGCGTCGGCGTCTCTGTTGGCTCCACAGCAGGCGTGAAGGGCACCTCTGCCTGAGGCGTCGGCGTCTCTGTTGGCTCCACAGCAGGCGTGAAGGGCACCTCTGCCTGAGGCGTCGGCGT
>CAZGKH010000307.1:3270-5433 GCA_964525665.1 uncultured Anaerolineae bacterium
TCTCTGTTGGCTCCACAGCAGGCGTGAAGGGCACCTCTGCCTGAGGCGTCGGCGTGGCTGTTGGCTCCACAGCCGGCGTGAAGGGCGCCTCTGCCTGAGGCGTCGGCGTGGCCGTAGGCGGCACAGGAGTATCTGTGGGCGGCACAGGAGTATCTGTGGGCACTAGAGTCGCCGTAGGCGGCACAGGAGTATCTGTGGGCGCTAGAGTCGCCGTAAAGGTAGGCGGCGCAGGAGTAGCTGTATCCGTTGGCCGCCGCGCTGGGCGTGGCGTCAGCAACACGTCTGGCTCTGTCATGGCCTCCTTCGCCACCAACTGGTGTTCCTCCGCAACTTCAATAGCTTCTTCGACAACTTCTTGATCGGGAGGCGGAACCTCTGGGTGCATCCCCTCCAGGGTATCTTGCTGCTTCTCCGCCAGAAGGGCTAAGTCGGTCAACAGGTTGAGCCTCTCTTCTTCGGAGACCCGGCTAATGGCCTCCAGAGCGTCGCTGTTCTCGCTTTTCATGTCTTGCAGAGTTGTCTCGCTCACGCCCCGGCCCAATTCCCACAGAGCCTGGGTTTCTTCCAGTCGCCGCTCGGAGTAGTTAATGTGCAGCCTGGCTTTTCCCGCTGGCGTGGTAGTAAGAGCAAGCTGAACTCGCTCGGTGGTGCGCTTGATGGCATAAAACGGGCTATCGGGCAGGCTGCCTGCCGCTACCCCCACCGTCCCCGCACCGACGAAGGACACAACAACCAGCAGGGCAGCTATGGCCTGGGCCAGCCTCAGGGGTTGTCTCTGAGGCTGTACCAAGGGGCGAACCATGATCGCCGCATTCTGCCCCAAACGACGTAGCAGACTGGGTCGAACCTTCTCCCGCTTCTTCTTGGCTACTGCCGCGAGCAGCCGCTGCCGTCCTGCGGCTTTGGCCTCCGGCGAGGGTACAACCTGCGGCACCTGACGAATCAGCATCGCCGTTCGCAGTAAGGGACGGAGATCGGCCTCGTGCTGGGGGTAACGCGCCAGCACCTCTTCAAGGCCAACCTCACCAGTATTCAGTTGAGAGAGACACTCATCGAGAGCGCGTTCAAATCCCCGCCTCATTGTCTCAGTCTCCTCCCAACAATCATCAAATCTTGACTTCCTTCAGGAGAGATCTCCTGCCAGGTACGGTTCAATGCACTTAGGGCTCGGTGTTGCAGTGATTTAATAGCCCCTTCGGACTTGCCCAGTATCTGTGCTATGTCGGTGTTAGAGAATCCATCTACAAACTTTAGAACGATCACCTGCTGCTGATCCTCGGTCAAATCGCCGAGGGCTCGCGCCAATCGCTGTTGGGTATGCTTTGTTTCCAAAGCATCGTCGGCCTGCCCCTCACCGGAGAACATCTCCTCCTCAAAAGCCGTCTCGCTCGTCTTCGCCATTCCTCGGAAGTACTCAGCCACAATGCTCCTCGCAATGCGGAAGAGCCATGCCGAGAAAGGAATTCCTCGGAAGGTGAAGGAGTCAATGGACTCCAGGGCTTTCAGGAAAATATCCGAGGTCAGGTCCTCAGCTACAGGATCGCTGGCTACTCGATAGTAGATGTAATTATAAATGTCCTGATAGTAATGCTCATATAACATGGCAAAGGCAGATGGATCACATTCCTTTGCCCGTCTGATAAGCTCCCGTTCTTCTTTTTTGGGAATCTTTTTCTCATACATAATAACGGAAAAACGCCGTTTTAGATACGGCCTAAAAGCACCAATTTTGCATTTTTCGCGCCCGATGCACGGTTTTTAAGAAATTATGTCTAGTTATTCGCTATTCTGGACCAGGTTTGGCTGCAAGTGGCCTCTCGGCCGAGTGTTTTTCGCCAGGAGTTTCGCTAAGTACATCGTTGCATAAGTTCGTTCCAGATTATCCCCGCTCGCGCGGGACCCTAGTCCCGCGCCTTTCTGGGCACCAAAGCGAGATTCCTGGGTGCCGAAGGCGGCGGACTAGGGTCCGCCGTGAGCACAAAAGCGCAACAGATTCACGGAAAGCTGTACTAAGGAACTCGACAATGCTAGATTCCCGTCGAGGCTACCTGGTCACGGGGGTGGCTGCTAGATAACACAACACCGAATTGGAGGGGAGCGAGTTTCTTGCTCTAAAGTGACTACTCACTTGCTCCCGCTGGACCCTAGTCCAGCGACTCTAGC
>CAZGKH010000308.1:0-1334 GCA_964525665.1 uncultured Anaerolineae bacterium
GAAAAGATATATGTCATTCGACGTGGGAGACCGATCCCGTAGGAGCGGTCAATGGTTGGTGTTGGCGGCCGCTGTGCTGTGGGGCACAACCGGCACTGCCCAGGCGTTTGCACCATCAGGCGCCAGCCCCCTGGTTGTCGGGGCGGTTCGCTTGGCTGTTGGTGGGGTTGCGCTGCTAGCTGTGGCCGCAGCGCGAGGCGTGTTGCGTGGCGGAGAGCGCTGGCCCACCGTAGCTACGGCTGTGGCTGCGGGCAGCATGGCTGGCTACCAGTTATGCTTTTTCGCCGCTGTCGCCAGGACAGGTGTTGCAGTGGGCACCGTTATCGCTATCGGGAGTGCTCCAGTCTTGGCGGGGGCGCTGGGATTTCTGGTGCGCGGGGAGCGTCCCGGACGTAGATGGATGGTGGCAACAGCCCTCGCCATTTTGGGATGTGTCCTGTTGTTTACGGCCAGTGGCAGCGTCAGTGTGGACGCTATCGGAGGGCTCTTGGCCCTCGGCGCTGGAGTCGCCTATGCCACCTATGCCGTGTCGAGCAAAGGGCTGCTCGAAGAACGCCCCCCCGATGCAGTGATGGCCGTCGTTTTCTGCCTGGGGGCAGCCCTGCTTTCCCCGTTGCTATTCACGGCAGACCTGGCATGGTTGGCGAAGCCTCGCGGCTTGGCCGTTGCCTTGCATCTGGGCCTCATCGCCACGGCAGCTTCGTACGTTCTATTTGCGCGTGGTCTGAAGACTGTTCCCGTTGCCACGGCAGTCACCTTATCGCTGGCAGAACCTCTAACCGCAGGCACCTTGGGGGTGGTCTTGCTGCGGGAGCGGCTCTCGACCTCCGCGATGCTTGGCATGGTCTTGTTGTTCAGTGGGCTGGCTCTGCTCTCTCTTGGTGAAAAGGATGGGGAACAGAGGTGATGAAAGATCTCTTTGCTCGTTGGCGCAACAGACTGTTTGGCCCAGAAGGTGTCTTGGCGTACTCCACTGGGACCACGTCATCAAGACTGCTCCCAGTTGACGCCTTGCGTGGCTTCATTATCGTCGTGATGGCGCTGGATCATGCGAATTCACTCATAGCTCACGGCAAGCTTGAGCCTGAGATGTGGGCCGACGTTTTCCCCAACTATCGCGGCGATGCCCTGGCATTTCTCACCCGTCTGGTGACGCACCCAGCCGCCCCAGGTTTTTTCTTCCTGATGGGCGCGGGTATGATGCTGTTCGCCTCGTCTCGTCGCCAGCGAGGATGGAGTAAGGGACGGATCATACGTCATTTCGTGGTGCGTGCGGCTCTGCTCGCTCTCCTCCAGTTTCTTGTAGAGAACCCGGTGTGGAAGATGGGCCAGCC
>CAZGKH010000308.1:1434-5431 GCA_964525665.1 uncultured Anaerolineae bacterium
GGGGTGGTGGGCTTAGGAATCGCCTACGGACGCTGGTTGAAGCAAGACCAGGAGCGGAGCTATCGTGCGGCGCTATGGTTGGGCTTGGCCGGACTGCTGCTCTTCATTCCCATCCGCCTGCTCAACGGGTTTGGCAACATTCGACCACGGCAAGGGGATGACTGGATTGCCTTTCTCAATGTGGTCAAGTACCCGCCGAGTGTGGCCTTTCTCTTGCTGACGTTAGGCGTGGACATGCTGCTGTTGGGTTTGTTCGCGCGGGTGGAAGCGATAGCCAAAGCGGCACTACGGCCGTTGGCCGTCCTTGGTCGTACTCCTTTGTTCTTCTATCTGACACACCTGTACTTGTACGCCTACCTGGGCCAGTGGCTCGACCCCAAGGGCATCGGCCTCCGGCGCATGTACCCGTATTGGTTGCTGGGGTTGGCAATTCTTTTCCCCTTGTGCTGGCTCTACGGCCGCTTCAAAAACAGCCGCTCGCCTGACTCTCTGTGGCGTTTTCTGTGATGGCAGTGCCGTCCCATCGGAGGTCTACATGAAAGGGTGGATAGTTCCTGCCCTGGGCACATTCGTTTTCTGGGGTCTATACGCTTTCCTTCCCAAGCTTTACGCGGAACAGCTCAATCCCAGAAGCGGGATCGTCTATCAAGGGGTGGGCAGTCTCTTGGTTGCCATATTCGTTCTAGTCTCCCTGAATTCTCGGCCCGACGTGCATCCCCAGGGGATTGTCCTGGCGGTGATAACGGGGGTGCTTGGCAGCCTCGGCGCATTCTGCTTTCTTGTTGCGGTGTCCAGGGGACCAGTGTCACTGGTAGCCGCTTTCACGGCGCTGTCCCCAGTGGTGGCTATCCTGTTGGCAAAGGTGATTCTGAACGATCCAATCACAGCCAGACAGGGACTGGGAATTGTGCTGGCGGTAGGGGCTATGCTGCTGATTGCCACGTAACACTGGAAGTTGAAAGTATGACAGAGCGAAAGATGACCGACGAAGTTGAAGCCTATTGGCAAAGATTTCTTGCCAGCCAGCCTGTGGATTCTCCGTACCGTCAGCGTAGCTACGATGCCTGCAAATGGGGGGATCACCGTGAAATGGCTGAGGAATTGGGGACCTTGATTGCGTCAGGGACCAAGACAGCATCCTGTTCATGCCTGTGGGAGTGGGAAGCTGAGGGCGATCCCATCTCTGAGGCAGGGGAGGTTACGATCGTACTGAACTGGGAAGGCGCCCCCTTGTGCATTATTGAAGCTGTGGAAGTGGAGATAAAGCCCTACAACCAGGTGGACGCGCAGTTTGCTTATGAGGAGGGCGAGGGTGATCGCTCTTTGCAATACTGGCGCGAGGCTCATTGGCGCTTCTTTTCACGCACGCTGGCTGCCATAGGCAGAGAGCCCACTGAAGACATGCCGCTGGTATGTGAGCGGTTTCGAGTGATTTACAGGGAATGATAGGAGGATAGGAGAATCAAATGGACGTTCAAGTCCTGGTGGCCTACGCCACCAAGTACGGCGCGACAGCGGAGATTGCCGAGAAGATTGGTCAAGTGCTTCGTGAGGCAGGTGTGCGTGCTGACGTGCTATCGGCGGACCGCGTCGGCGACCTGACCCCGTACCAGGCGGTTGTGCTGGGCAGCGCGGTGTACATCGGCCAGTGGCGCAAAGAGGCAGTCAAGTTTTTGAAGGCCAACGAGACGGTGCTGGCAGAGAAGCCAGTGTGGCTGTTTTCAAGTGGACCCATGGGCGAGGGCGATGCGGTGGAATTGGGACGAGGTTGGCGCTTCCCTGGGAAGCTGCAACCCATCGCCGACCGCATCCAGCCCCGCGACATCGCCGTCTTTCACGGCGCCGTGGATGTGGGCAAGCTGAGCTTCATTGAGAAACGGATGCTCAAGACCGTCAAAGCTCCTAGCGGCGACTTCCGCGATTGGGACGCCATCACTTCCTGGGCTGCCGCCATCGCCGATGCGCTGAAGTAAAGCTGTGGGCCGCCCTCTTCCTGGGCGAATCGCTGACCTGGCCGCAAGTCGTTGGGGGCGAGTTCGTGGTAGCAGGCGTGGTTGCGTTATAGGGGTAGGCAGGCGAGCGGCTATTTGCACTTGCGGCAGGTTACTCACGAGTTAGCCTGCTGGGCTGGCCGCCGATCTGGATTCAGTGTATAATAACGGTACAAGTTGAGACATCGCATTTTCATGCCCAGGGAGACAAAAATGGGCCAACAGCTTGCACTATTTGTAAACACAGATGTTGAGAAGATCAGACCTCAAAGATCTATTGGGCGAACTCGTGAACGAGTCAAGAGACTGGACCTCGACCAGCAGACCAGGGAGAGAGTATTGCCTCTATGCAGGCTCAGCTACGGAGAAATCTGGGAAGATCCTATTAGCGGGCATAGAGTAGGTGTTCTCGATGCTACGAAGCTCAATGATGTCAAAAGCATCATGGGAGACGAGAGAACGCCTCTAATGATAAACGATCCGCCCTACAACGTTAAGGTAGGGAACGTAAATACACGGAACCTGTCAAAGACGAGCGTAGAAGCCTATCTGGATTTCTCGAGAAAGTGGGTGAGCAATGCGATAACAGTGATGGCGTCCGATGCTCACTTCTATGTCTGGATGGGAACGGATTACAAGGACGATTTTCAGCCGCTACCAGACTTTATGATACTGATGCGCGATTTCGAACAACTGACGCCACGAAACGTTATCACCATGAGGAACCAAAGAGGTTATGGAACTCAGAAGAACTGGATGTGGGTGCGACAGGAACTTCTGTACTATGTGCAGGGCAACCCCAGCTTCTCTGTCGTGTATACGGATATTCCCAAAATCGTGAAAGGGTATTACAAGAAGATCAATGGCAAACTGACAGAAAACCTTGAAAGAAGCAAGTCGGACACGATACGACCAGGCAACGTCTGGTTTGACATTCAGCAGGTTTTCTATCGAATGGAAGAAAACGTTTCTGGTTGCTATGCCCAGAAGCCTATCAAGGCTATAGAAAGGATTATCGAGTCTGGTAGCACAGAGGGTGATTTAGTCACCGATTTCTTTGCCCATTCAGGCACAACGCTGATCGCGGGGGAAAGATTGAGGCGAAGAGTATACACTTTTGACACTGATCCGATCTTTGTGGAGATAACGATCCGAAGATTGGAAAACTATCGAGAAACTGGAAGGGCAGGATGGCAATGGCACACTCCATTTCCTGAGATAGATGAGAAGACAGACTGAAATTGGGAGCAATCAATGATGGAGCTTCGTGAGCTACGACAATACCTGGAGCAACTCAGTTCTTCTCTCGAACCAGAAGAGCATGAGGTTCTGCAAGCCCGCCTGCGGGGATTGGTGTCTGTTTTCCCGTTCAGCGAGTACGAGTTCATCCTGATGTTTCTCAGGGATAGAGAAGTGATATCCTTCGAGGACTACGAGAAACTGCGAGACAACTATGTCTCTGCTAATCGCTACCTGGACCTGTTCGGTTTGGCCCCACGGGTTTTTGGTCAAATCTGGGGTGAGAAGCACATCATTGATCTGGATCACAGATTTCGAAAGCCAGACAAGTCACTCGATCCAGAATATGATGGGGAATATGATCTTTGGATCGAGAGAGTGAAGGTCGAAGTCAAGTCCTCGCGGGCAACACACACCAGGAAACGAGGCAGCATTGTTTCCAAAGCGTTGCGATATGGGAGTGATGATCCGTTCTGGATGAACTTCCAGCAGTTGAAACTCGATGTCTGCGATGTCTTCATCTTCATAGGCGTATGGGTTGATCGAATAGTCTACTGGGTTGTGTCAAACGAGGATGCCAGGAGAAACGAGTACTTGAGCCATCAGCACAGAGGTGGTATTGAGTATCAGATTGGAATAACCAACGAGAACATACAGGAGTTCGAACACTTTCAAACCAGTCCCGATCAATTGGGAGATACTGTTCTGTCGCTAGCCCAAAGAGGGTAGCCCATTCTGTCACTCATCATCGAGCCGGTGATGGCCAC
>CAZGKH010000309.1:0-5398 GCA_964525665.1 uncultured Anaerolineae bacterium
CCATCTCGGCGATGAGATGGTGGTTCTGGAAGGACGTCATCATCGAGCCGCATTAACAGACCTGACAGGTTTCCCAAAACCTGTCAGGTCTTGGATATTTCCGACTTCTGTGGTAAAATAGCGCTAGTGGTCAAGGTGTCCGCGATAACGTAGGAGGTGCAAATGTCCAGGGTAGCCATGCTTCGAAAAGTTCCTCTCTTCGCGGGCCTGTCCGACCAGGAGCTGGAGGTTCTGGCCGGCAGTCTGGGGAAGCGCACCTTTGGCAAGGGGATGATCATCTTTCACAAAGGGAACCCCGGCCAAACCCTGTACATTATCGAGTCGGGCAAAGTGCGCATCTTTATCATCAGCGAGTCTGGCCAGGAGATCTCGGTCAACATCTATGGTCCCGGCGACGTCTTCGGGGAGCTGGCTCTTCTCGACGGCCTGCCCCGTTCGGCGGGAGCGGTGGCCGTGGAGAAGGCGGTGACTCTCACCCTGCATCGAGATGATTTCCTGCGGCATCTGGAGGCCTATCCTCGCATGGCCAGGAGCATCATGGAGGTGCTGAGCACCCGCCTGAGGTATACCACGACCTACGCCGAGAGCCTGTCCTTTCTCGATGTCTACGGTCGGGTGGCGGCAAAGCTCCTGGAGCTGGCCGACCGCTACGGAGTGCAGAAGGATGGAGAGGATGGGATCGAGATCAATCTGCGCCTGACCCAGGCCGAGTTGGCCAGTTGGGTGGCGGCCACCCGGGAAAGCGTCAACAAGGTGCTGGGCACCTTCCGGGATCACGGGCTGATCCAGGTCGAGGGGCAAAGGATCACTGTCCTGAACCGACAGGGGTTGGAGAAACGGATCTTGTATTGATCGCTTCTCCAGGCGATACCAGGGATGGGAATTGACGTTGTCGTTCCCATCCCTTTTTGTTTGCCTATTGAGGGGGCCAGGGTGTGACCAAGTTCACTACTAGAGTGTGAACTGGTTCATGGAAAGAGTTCAGCATATCTGGTATAATAGAGTCAAGATTGAATCAAGAGTCCCACACAGAGAGGAGGTGAATCGAAATGTCAAAGGAAGCAGTAGAAGGGATCATCGGCAAGGCGATTGTGGACAGCGAGTTCCGCGAGGCTTTGTTCGCCAACCCGGACGAGGTGCTGGGAGGGTACGAGCTGACCGAGCAAGAGACCGTCGCCCTCAAAGCCATTGATGCCGAGACCATGGAGTCCTTCGCCGGCACCCTGGATGAGCGCATTTCCAAGGCTTTCGTCGCAATGGGCGACTTTGGTGGGAGTTCGCGCGATTGGCCGGAAGTGCCCGGCAAGGGTCTCGAGAGGCTGTACCGGGGAGGGGTGCAGGAGTACTAGTTTCAACATCATCCCCTCAGCTCAGGACGTGAAGCATGGAGGCATCACCAAGGCGAAGAGAGCCACATCGAGCCGTCTGCTGGATTCAGACGGCTCGATGTCTTTGGTGGAGGTAAGCGTTCAGGCGGGTGCTGGGAGAAGCCGACAAGGTGCCAGGCACTTGCGAATATATGCCTGATTGAGCTAGCGTGCCTGGCCTGGAGACGCTGTTGACCCTAACTTGACAATATTAAATTCGCTTATGGCAGACCTCGAGGTCTAGGAAACAGCTTCAGGTTGGCGAAATCATGGCGCCTGCAAGCACTTCGATGGATGAAATCACTCCTCGGAGACCTCGGAGGTCTAAATCTAACATTGTCGAGCTAAACAGCCGATGAAAGTGCCTGGCACCTGAACGCTTACTGGTGGAGAACAGAACGAGATGGCTGGTCTGAGCTTGGATTGGCGGTTGGCGCTTCTGCCCAACGGGCTACGACTGATAACCATTGCCCGACCCGGCGCGCCCACCGTAGCAGTGCGGGCCTACGTCCGCGCTGGCAGCCGTTACGACATCGAGCACAAGCGGCCCGATTCACCTGGCCCGCCCCTCGGTCTGGCCCACTTCACGGAGCATCTCCTCTTCAAGGGCACCCGCATCCGCAGCCAGCGGGAGCTCTTCGCCGCCGTGGAGCGGCTGGGAGGAGTGCTGGAAGCGGGGACAACCAAGGAGTACACCACCCTCTACGCCGTCACCCCCCGCCAGGGCCTGGTGATGGCCATTGATGTCCTGGCCGAGGTGTTGATGCAGCCTGCCTTGCGGGAAGAGGACTTCTGGCAGGAAAAGCTGGTCGTCCTGGAAGAGATCCGCCGCGCCCAGGATGGGCGGAGCGTCATTTTCGACCTCTTCGCCGAGACCCTGTGGCAGGAGCATCCTCTGCGCCACCCCATCCTGGGAACCCTGGAAGGACTCCACGACCTGGATTACGAGTCGTTGCTTGACTTCTATCGGCAACGGTACGTGGCGGGCAACGTGCTGCTGGTCGTGTGCGGCGACGTCGAACACGAAGAGGCTCGACGGCTGGTGGTCCAGCGGTTCGCCAGCCTTCGCCCTGGTCTCGAGCAATCACCGGCTTCGGTGCCTGAGCCCTCACTGACCGAGACGCGGATCGCTCACTTGAATAAAGACGTCCATCAGATTCACTTGCTCATGGGCGTGCCCACTGTCAGCATGAAGCACGAGGATAGAAGCGCCCTCAAGGTCGTGGAGCGGGTGTTGGGCATGGGGGGCAGCGCGCGGCTGTATCAGCGGCTGCGGGAGGAGACGCGACTGGTCTACAGCGTCAACACCGTGACGGCTCATTACGAGGACGCCGGCTATTTCGCCGTCTACACCGCCTGCGATCCGCAGAACATGGCCCAAGTGCAGCAGGTCATCCTGGAGGAGTGGGACAAGCTGCGCCGCCAGGGAGTGAGCGAGGACGAGTTGAGCGCGGCCAAGAGCAACTATGCCGGCACCCTGGCCCGACGCTTCGAGACCAACCTGGCCCTGGCCAGTATCTTCGGGGTGGAGGGCCTGTTGCACCGGGTGGAGACCCTCGAAGAAGCCGTGGGGCGCATCAACGCCGTACGGCGTGACGACGTCCTGCGGGTGGCTCAGAAGTATCTAGATGTGAGCCGCTACGTAAGAGTATCGGTGGGAAGACAGGATGGGACGTGATGCGTGAAACGTGATCCGTGACTCTTTGCTCACGGATCACGTTTCACGTTTTACGGTTTGAAAGGAGTCGGCACGTGGAAGCAATGTCGCTCTGGAATTCATTGAGACAAGCCGCCAGTCAGCCCGATGAGGGTAGACTTGGGTTGTGGGCCTGGCTCAAAGAGAAGGTGGACTTGCCTCAGTACAGGCCCGAGGCCGCGCCCGGAGTGGTGGCCCGCCAATTGACCGGGCGTGAGGGAGAATACGTCGTCCTCAAGAACCCAGGCCCCAAGACCTACTATCGGCTGGGCGACCGCGACCATTTCCTGTGGCAGCGCATGGACGGCACCCAGACGGTGAAAGACCTGGTGGTGGCCTATTTTCTCCAGTACGGCTCCTTCGCCTTCGCCCGCGTAGCCACGCTGGTGGGGGAGCTCAAGGCCAACCTGTTTCTGACCGAGCAGCCGGTCAATATCTACCAGCAGGTGGGCCATCAGTTGCAGAGTCGCCGCCCGGCCCATCGGCTGGGCCGGATCTGGCAGGCCTTCCTGCAGAGGCAGTTCGCCATCAGCGGCCTGGACCGCCTGGTGGGATGGCTCTATCGGTGGGGCGGCTGGCTGCTGTTCACCTGGCCGCTGCTGGCGCTCTATCTCGTCTTGAGCACCCTGGGATTGTATTGCTTCGCCAAAGCCCTCAACACTGGCAGTTTCGGCGTGGTGACCATTGCTGGCTCCTACCGCCTGGGCGTCATCGGCCTCATCGCGGCCAACCTGGTTTCCATTTTGATCCACGAGATGTCCCACGCCCTCACCGTCAAACACTACGGGCGCGAGGTGCGGCGAGGCGGATTCATGATTTACTTTGGCATGCCGGCCTTCTTCGTGGATACCACCGACATCTGGCTGGAGGGCAAGCGGGCGCGCCTGGCTGTTACCTGGGCTGGCCCCTATTCAGGGCTTGTCCTGGGCGGCCTGGCCAGCATCGTCATCATCCGCTGGCCGGGGTTCGCCCTCAACGCGTTGCTCTTCCAGTTCGCTTTCCTCTGCTACTTGACAGTCTTCTTCAACCTCAATCCCCTGCTGGAGCTGGACGGCTATTACATGCTCATGGATTGGCTGGAGATACCCATGCTGCGCCGCAAGTCCCTGGAGTTTGTACGGACAGGGTTGTGGGAGAAACTCAAGGGTATCAGGGGAACCGGGAAAGCTCTGTCAGGAGCGCGGGGCTCGTTTTCCAGAGAAGAGAGGATCTTCGCCGTTTTCGGTCTGTTGTCGGCCGCCTGGACCGGCTACGCTATCTTCGCGGGCGGCTACTTCTGGCAGGCGCGGCTGGCCGGGGCGCTGCGCAGCCTCTGGGCTCAGGGGGGTAGTGCGGGGAAGATTGTCATGGGTCTGTTAGCAGTGGCCCTCAGCCTGCCCTTCGTCCTGGCCATCGGCTTCTATCTGCTTGGCCTGGCCCGCAAGCTCCTGGCCTGGGCAGCCCGCCGGGGCCTCTTCGCCAACACCTGGAACGTGGCCATCATCCTCGTGGTCGTCGCGGCAGCCGTGGCCGCTGCCCCCGGCTATCTCGGCCATCCTGACCTGCTCCCGCTCATCAGCCTGGTGGCCTTGGCCGTGGCCACCTTCTTCGCCCGACAAAACGCTGAGAACTACGCCGGCTCCCGCTTCGCCCCGGCCTTCTGGCTGCTGGGGCTGTGCCCGTTGGCCTTGGGGCTGAATGAGGCGGGAAGCGTGGCTGTAGGCTGGCATCTCTTGAGCCCCGATTTCCTCGGACCCGTCGCTGCCGGCCTGGGCCATCTGGCCTATGCCTCTCTCTTGCTAACTGGCCTGCTGCTGTTTGCCGACACGAATCTCAAGGAGCTTAGCTCTCTGGAGAAAGCCCTGCTGGCCCTGGGGGTGGTGATCAGCTACGGGCTGGTGCTGTTCATGGCCCGGCAAGCGGTGAGCCTCTTCGACATAGAAGCCCTGCTGGTCGTCAGCGGCTCTTTGCTTCCTTTGCTGGCCTTGACCCTGCTGGTACCCACTCTTTTCTCCTTCTGGCGAACGGGCTTCGGCCCGGCCTGGATGACCTTCTCCCTGGCTCTGGGCGGACTGGCGACCGTAACCCTCCTGGGCCTGCCTCCACTGCTCCCCTATCTTCTTCTGACAGCCAGCCTCTTTCTCCACTACCTGGCCTACACCCGAGTCACCTTCCTCGTGGGCCAGTCAGAGGCCGCCCTGCACCTGAGCGATCAACACCGGCTCCGGCGGGCCTTTGCCTGGACGGTGGCCGGCGTCTTCGGGCAGTTCCGCGAGACGGGTGGGGATGGCCACGCTCGCGTCTTGGCGGAACGGTTCAACAACTACGCCCTCGCCGCTGGCTGGCGGATCAGCCT
>CAZGKH010000310.1:0-5385 GCA_964525665.1 uncultured Anaerolineae bacterium
GGCCAACAGGCCCTGGCGTTTGGGGCAGACGAGGTTCTCCTGGCTGAGGATGCCATCCTAGCCGATTATCGGGTGGAGGCGCACTGCGCTCTGCTGGCTGACGTAGTTCGCCAGGTCAAGCCCGACATCGTCTTGATCGGCGCTACGTTTCGGGGGCGTGAACTTGGGCCCGCGCTGGCGGTGGAGCTCGATACGGGCTGCATCGCCGACTGTACCGGGTTGGCCTTCGACGGCGACCAACTCGTCGCCACGCGTCCCATCTATGCGGGAAAGCTCATGGCGAAGTGCACGATTCCAGACAGACGGCCTCAGATCTTCACATTGCGCGTGCGCGCCTTCGAGAGGGGTGAGCCTGACGCAGAGCGGACTGGCCTGGTGACAAGCGTACAGCCCGTTCTGACGGAGGCGGAGATTGCCACCAAGGTGACAGGTTTCCTGGAGGGCAAGGGGGGCGTTAGCCTGGCGGACGCTGAAATCGTCGTGGCGGGCGGGCGAGGCCTGAAAGGTCCGCAGGGGTTCGAGCCGCTTCTGGAGCTCGCAGACGCGCTGGGGGCTGCGCTTGGGGCGTCACGGGCGGCAGTGGATGCCGGCTGGATTCCCTACGAACATCAAGTTGGCCAGACCGGCAAGACCATCAATCCAGACCTATACATAGCCTGCGGCATATCTGGCGCAATCCAGCACCTGGTCGGCATGCGTACCAGCAAGGTCATCGTGGCCATCAACAAGAACCCAGAGGCGCCCATATTCAAGCTGGCCCATTACGCCATTGTGGGCGATGTCTTCAAGGTGGTACCGGCCCTGACCGCTGCTTTCAACACTGCTAGAAGGTGATGACACTATGAAACCGGTTATATTGGACAATATTCCATTCCAGCCCAAGCTAGATTCCCTCATGAAAGCGTTCCACGTAAGAGAGGGGAGTTCCTCTGCTGCGAAGCTTGAGCGCATGGCCGCTGACGCCCAGGCCGTGGCCAGGCCCAAAGCCCTGTACAAGGTCGCCTTCATCGAATCCAAAGGCGAAGACCACGTGGTAGTTGACGGGATCACGCTGACCAGCCGCGTGCTTCGGGTCAACCTGGAGGAGGTGCACCGCGTATTTCTGTATGTGGCTACCTGTGGCAGGGAAATGGATGAATGGTCGAGCTCGATAGGCGACATGCTGGAAAGCTATTGGGCCGACAAGATAAAGGAGATGGCTCTGCGCTCCGCGAGGGAAACGCTGACCAGACACTTGCAGGACCGCTTTCGCCTTGGGCATCTGTCGAGAATGAACCCCGGCTCCCTCACGGAGTGGCCGCTCAAGGAGCAGCGAAAGCTGTTCGCGCTCCTGGGCGACACAAAGGACGCCATCGGGGTCGAGCTTACGGAAAGCCTGATCATGGTCCCGCTCAAGTCTGTCTCAGGGATCAGCTTTCCTGCCGAAGCGGATTTCGCCAGTTGTCAACTGTGCCCACGGGAGGACTGTCCTGGCCGAAGGGCGCCGTATGACGCGACGCTGTATGAGAGGAAGTATCGGTAAGGAGAAACCGAACATGACCTCAAACCTGGCCCATGACTGGGACGAAACGGTAGACGTGGTCGTCGTCGGCAGTGGATTCGCCGGGCTGGCGGCGGCGATAGAGGCGAGAAACGCTGGCGCGTCGGTGACCATCCTGGAGAAAATGAAGGCCCCTGGGGGAAACTCCATCATCAGCGATGGGGGGATCGCGGTGGCGGGCACGCTGATGCAAGAAAAGGCGGGAATCACCGACTCCGCTGAGTTGATGTATGAGGACATGCTGAAGGCGGGCCTGGGCCTCAACCATCCTGAGCTGGCCCGACAAGTCGCGGAGCGCTCCAACGAGGTCTTCCAATGGACGATTGACTACCTGGGCGTGGAGTACCTGGACAGGGTGGATCAGTTCGGAGGTCACTCCGTGCCTCGCTGCTACACTCCCCTCGACATCTCCGGGGCGACCATCATCAAACGACAACTGGCCAAAGCGCGAGAACTTGGGATGGAAGTTCGAACGCAAATGTACCTTCAGACGATTCTCAGAGATTTTGAGGGCAAAGTTTGCGGGGTGCTGGTTCGCGATGGCTACAACTATCCGGATGCAGACAGTGGGGTGCCCAGGCGCATCAAGGCCGAGAAGGCGGTGATCCTGGCTAGCGGCGGGTTCGGCAACGACGTCGCCTTTCGCACGGTGCAGGACCCCCGGCTGACCGAAGAGATAGACACCACCAACAAACAGTGCGCTACCGCTGAGGCTTTGACAGAGGCTCTGAGAATCGGGGCCACACCCGTGCATCTTTCGTGGATCCAGCTTGGGCCCTGGGCCTCGCCGGATGAGAAGGGGTATGGCGTCGGCCCTGGGTTCGCGGATTACATCGCCTTCCTCTACGGCATAGTGATAGACCCGACTACGGGCAAACGGTTCATCAACGAGCTGGCCGATCGCAAGACCGTGGCCGATGCTATTCTGAACGTTGGTCGGCCGTGCATCGGCATCGCCGACGCCAAAGGGGTTGAGCAATCGGGCTGGGAAATCGTCCGCTGTCTGAGAAAGGGTGTGGTAAAGCAGTTCGACCGACTGGAGGAACTTGCTTCAGCGTACGACATTCACCTTGACCCACTGAAGGCAACTGTTGAGAGATACAACCAGGGCGTCGGCAGAGGACTGGATGAAGAGTTCGGCAAACCCATTCTGCCCGATGCGAACCCTCTGACCCATCCCCCTTACTATGGGATCCGCCTATGGCCAAAAGTGCACTACACCATGGGTGGGGTGCAGATCAATGCCAAGGCCCAGGTCATCGGCCTGAACCAGCAGCCGATAAAGGGGTTGTACGCGGCGGGCGAAGTCACGGGCGGTGTTCACGGCGCCTGTCGCTTGGGCAGTTGCGCCATCACCGATTGTCTGGTTTTTGGACGTATTGCCGGCAGAAATGCCGCGGCCGAGCAGTGTCCAGTTGTCAAGTAATCCGCTAAATCCTACCCATCCGTGTTCTTAACACAACAGGAGGTAAACCGATATGTGGAAAGATGGCAAGTATGTGGGGAAAACCCTAACGATTGATCTCAGCTCCTTCGGCGGGGCTCAGGGCAAGTCTCAGAGCATAGCCGTAGAGCCGCTGGAGCAGGACTGGCGTGAAAGATTCATCGGCGGGCGGGGATTGGGGGCCAAGATCCTCTACGACAGCCTGGCGCCCGGAACCGCCCCCCTCTCCCCGGATAACATCGTCATTCTGGCCACGGGGCCACTGACCGGCACCAGCGCGCCCGGCTCCAAGCTCAGCATCGTCAGCAAGTCACCGGCCACCGGCGGCTACGGGGATAGCGCAATCGGCGGACACATTGGCCCTGAGATACGGTACGCCGGCTATGACGTCATCGTCATCAAGGGAAGAAGCCCAGAGCCAGCATACCTTTGGATCAATAATGATCGCGTCGAGTTTCGTGACGCATCCCATCTGTGGGGACAAGGGACCCTGGCTACAGAAAAGTACCTCAAGGACAAGTTTGGAGAGGACGCCCAAGTTCTGTGCATCGGCCCTGGAGGGGAAAAGCTGGTGAAATTCGCCTGCCTCACCCACGCTCTGGGAAGGCAGGCCGGCAGAACCGGCATGGGGGCGTTGCTGGGCTCAAAGAACCTGAAAGCCATCGTGGTGCGCGGTGACGGGGGCATACGTTTGGCCGCCCCGGAAGCGTTCCAGGAAAAGGTCATCGAACTGCGCAGGCAAATCCTGGGAAATCCCGTCGCCATGCACATGCACGAGTATGGGACAGCCGGTCACATTCTCATGTCAAACAGGGACGCCTGTTTGCCCACCCGGAACTATCAGAGCGGCGTCTTTGAACACGCCGAGGCCATCAGCGGGGAGACGATGCAACAGCAAATTGTCGTCGGGCACAGAGCGTGTTTGGGATGCACTATGTCTTGCAGCAAGTTGAGCCGCGTCGAGGGCTTATCCATCGAAGGGCCGGAATACGAAACGCTGGCCATGCTGGGGGCCAACTGTGGCGTCGGCAATCTGGCGGCTGTGGTCAAAGCGAATGTCCTGTGCAACGATCTGGGAATAGACACCATATCAACGGGCAATATCATCGCCTTCACCATCGAGTGTTACCAGAGAGGCATAATCGGCGATGATGACACCGGGGGCCTGGCGCTGAGCTTTGGCGACGAGGAAGCCTACTTTGAGCTAATCAATATGATCGGCAGGCGGGAAGGTATCGGCGACATCCTGGCGGAGGGGGTAAGGGAGGCCGCCAGGAGATTCGGAAAAGGCTCCGAAAGGTTTGCCATGCACAGCAAAGGGTTGGAGCAGTCGGCGTATGAAACACGCGCCGGCGCCGGCCAAGTCCTCGCCTATGCGGTGAACGACAGGGGCGCCGACCACAATAGGATCTGGACCGGCCAGTTCTTCATCGGCGAACAGCGACATACGACTGAAGGCAAGGCGGAAATGGTCAGGCAGCACCAGTGTAGCCGCTCCGCCCCGGACATCATGGGGGTGTGTCGTTTTGTCTCCTACCACATTGATTTTGACGACTATGGGGAGCTGATAACGGCTGCGACGGGCATCGAGACCACTGGCGCCGATATTATGCGGGCTGCCGAAAGGACCTTCAACTTGACCAGGGCGTTCAATTTGCGCGAAGGATTCACGCGAGCGGATGACCACGTTCCCGCCAGAGTTTTGGAGGAGCCGCTGTCGGATGGCCCAACCCGGGGGGCTTTTGTCAAGCGGAGCGACTTTGAAAAGATGCTGGACGAATTCTACGAGATCAGCGGTTGGGACAAAACCGGTACGCCAACAGATGCCAAGCTCAGGGAGTTGGGGCTAGAAGACATTGTTGAGGACGTCCAGAAGTTGCGGCCCAGTTCAGATCAGGGGGTGCAATGATGAGTAGAATCGAGGTCTATGCCGAAAAGTGCACGGGCTGCCGCCTGTGCGAGCTGGCATGTTCGATGCAGAAGATACGCGAATTCAACCCCAAACTGGCGCGGATTCGAGTGCACTTCAAAGAAGCAGGGCTTTGCACTCCCGTCGTCTGCACCCAGTGTAAGGAGGAGTGGTGCGTGCAAGCCTGTCCTACCGAGGCCATTGCCAGAGACTCCAGGACGCGAGTTGTCCTGATAAACCTCGATGATTGCACCTCATGCGGCGAGTGCGTCGCGGCTTGTCCGATCGGTGCGATGGGCTGGCACACCCAGGGTGATGTCCCCTTCAAGTGCGATGAATGTGGCGGCCAGCCTGTGTGCGTTCCGATATGCCCGGCCGACGCGCTGGCCTACGTGCTGTGAGTAGGAGCTATCCGCTGTGGGCCAGGGGCGCTGCCCCCCGCACCGGCAAGTTCAGGCTCGAAGTGGTAGGTAGATCACCATAGGTTCTTTC
>CAZGKH010000311.1:0-2775 GCA_964525665.1 uncultured Anaerolineae bacterium
GCGCGATGCAGCGAGGGCTTTGGGCATAGAAGATGAAACCCAAAGCATCGGCCCCGGCCTCAGCGGCGAACAGGGCATCCTCCAGGTTGGTTATGCCACAGATTTTCACCCTGGTCATGGCGCACCTACTTGACTCAACCCCCTGATCTTGCCGACCACGTCCTCCGCCGTCACCAGAGCCTCCCCCACCAGAATGGCGTCCACACCGGCCCTCGCCAGTCGCTCCACGTCGGCGCGGCAATGGATGCCGCTCTCGCTGACGAGGATTATGGAGCGGGGGATGTGCGGCTGCAGGCGAAGGGTGGTGGCCAGATCCACGCTGAAGTCCTGCAAATCCCGGTTGTTGACGCCGATGATGGAGGGGCCGAGGGGAAGCACGCGGTCCAACTCCTCTTCACAGTGAACCTCGATCAGGGCCTCCATGCCGAGCTCACGGGCCAGGGCCAGGAGCTCGGCCAGGTCCTCCGTTTTCAGGATGGCGACGATGAGCAGTACCGCGTCTGCCCCGTAGACCCGGGCCTGGTAGACCTGGTAGACGTCGAAGATGAAGTCCTTGCGCAGGACTGGAACCTCTCTTCCCGCCCGACGGAGGGCAGCCTTGACCGCCGCCAGGTCCGACAGGCTCCCCTGAAAGAAGCGCTCGTCGGTGAGAACGGAGATGGCCACCGCGCCGCCCTCGGCGTAGGTCACGGCCAACTGGCCGGGATCGAGCTCGGGGCGGAGGAGACCCCTGGAGGGCGAGGCCCGCTTTATCTCGGCGATGAGATTGACCCCTGGCTGGCGCCCTTCGGCAGCCCTTCGGCGGAGCTCAGGACAGGGCTCAGGACACCGCAGCGCGGCGGCGAAGTTGAGAGGAGGTGCCTGCCAGATGGCCGCCTTCTTGAGGCGCACCTGCGGCACGGCCGCCTTCCACGCCGCCAGCTCTTTTCGTTTGTGAGCGACGATGGAATCGAGAAGCATCTCCCCTCCATGAGTTGGATATTGGGTATTGGAGATTGGATATTCCAATATCCAATCTCTAATCTCTAATCTCCAATATCTAATTGGGTCTGGCTGAAGGCCACCAGGCTCTCCAGTTTCTCCCGCGCTCTCCCCGAATCTATGGCCTCGGCCGCCCGCTGCAATCCCTCCTCGAAATCCCCGGCCGCGCCGCCGGCCACCAGGGCCGCGGCAGCGTTGAGGAGCACCACATCTCGGCGCGGCCCCCGCTCGCCCGCCAGGATCGCCTGGGTGATCTGAGCGTTCTCCTCGACCGTCCCGCCCCGCAGATCCTCCAGCCGCGCCCCAGGAAGCCCAAGTTCGGCCGGATCCAGGGCAAAGTCCTTCACCCAACCGTCTCGGAGGTGACTCACGCGGTTGATCCCCGTCGTCGAGAGCTCATCCAGCCCGTCGGCGCCATGCACCACGAAGGCTGCCTGCGCCCCCAACTTACCCAGCACCTGGGCCAGGGGACTGGTGAGGCTGGGATCGTAGACGCCCATGATCTGCCGCGTGGCTCCGGCAGGATTGGTGAGAGGGCCAAGGATGTTGAAGATGGTGCGCACGCCCATCTCCCGTCGAGGGCCGATGGCATGTTTCATGGCCGGGTGAAGCCGGGGGGCGAAGAGGAAGCCGATACCTACCTCGTCAATGCAATGGGCCACCTGCTCGGGGGTGAGCTCCAGGTTGACCCCCAGTGCCTCCAGAAGATCAGCGCTGCCGCAGCGGCTGGAGACGGAGCGGTTGCCGTGCTTGGCTACGCCGATGCCAGCTCCGGCCACCACGAAGGCCGCTGTGGTGGAGATGTTGAAACTGCCCGTCTTATCGCCCCCTGTGCCACAAGTGTCCACCAGGTCCCGTCGCCTGGGCCGCACGGGGATCGCGCTGCGCCGCATGGCCCGGGCACAGCCGGTGATCTCCTCCACCGTCTCCCCTTTGAGGCGCAGCGCGGTCAGAAAAGCGCCGATCTGAGCCGGCGTCGCTTTCCCGGCCATGATCTGGCCCATGACTGCCTCAGCCTCTTCCTCCAGCAGATCCTCCCCTAAGATGACCTTGCTGATCGCCTCTTTGATATCCATCTTTACCTCCTCAACACTCAATCTCTCCATCGCCCCTTTGCTAATTGATGATCTCGACGGTTCAAGAGAAGAAGACATCTCCAGGAAGTTTTGCAGGATCCTCTTCCCGTCCCCCGTCAGGATGGACTCAGGGTGGAACTGAAGGCCGATCACCGGGTAGCTCCGATGAGAGAGGCCCATTAGCTCCCCCTCCTCGGTCCAGGCGATGGACATTAGCACCTCGGGCAGCGGCTCGTCCACGATGAGAGAGTGGTAGCGGGTGGCCCGGAACTGATCAGGCACTCCTTCGAAAATGGGGTAGTCGCCGTGGTGGATGAGCGAGGTCTTGCCGTGCATGAGACGCGGCGCCCGCACCACCTGCCCGCCGAAGACGTGGCCGATGCACTGATGGCCCAGGCACACCCCCAGGATCGGTACCGTTTGGTGAAAGTGTCGGATCACGTCGTTGGAGATGCCGCCGTCTTCGGGTGTGCCTGGTCCCGGCGAGATGACGATGTGGGTGGGGCGTAGCGCCTCGATCTCCTCCACCGTCACCTGATCGTTGCGAAAGACTCGTAGCTCCGCCCCCAGTTCGCCCAGATGCTGTACCAGGTTGTAGGTAAACGAATCGTAGTTATCAATCACCACAATCATCTTCGTACTCCTTCAATCTAGAGACCCTGCTCAGCTTGTTCTATGGCCTCGGCCAGGGCCTGGGCTTTGTGAAGGGTCTCCTCGT
>CAZGKH010000311.1:2875-5375 GCA_964525665.1 uncultured Anaerolineae bacterium
TCAGCTTGTTCTATGGCCTCGGCCAGGGCCTGGGCTTTGTGAAGGGTCTCCTCGTACTCCCGGGTTGGATCTGAATCGGCGACGATGCCCGCGCCGGCCTGCACATAAGCTGTCTGGTTCTTCACGACGATGGTGCGAATGGTAATGCAGGTATCCATATTGCCTGAGTAGCCAAAATAGCCTACCGCTCCGGCATAAGGTCCCCTCCTCGTCCCTTCCAGCTCATCTATGATCTCCATGGCCCGCACCTTGGGCGCGCCGGAGACGGTGCCGGCGGGAAAGGTGGCGCGCAGCAGATCGAAGGCATCATAGGTGGGGTCCAGCTCGCCCACCACTTCGGAGACGATGTGCATCACGTGGGAGTAGCGCTCGATGCCCATCAGGAGGGTCACCTGCACCGTGCCGTAGCGGCAGACCCGCCCCAGGTCGTTGCGGCCCAGGTCCACCAGCATGACGTGCTCGGCCCGCTCTTTGGGGTCGGCTAGAAGTTCCTCCGCCAGAGCCTCATCCTCCTCGGGGGTGCTGCCTCGCGGTCGGGTGCCTGCCAGGGGCCGCACCTCGGCCCTGTCTCCCTCCAATCGGACCAGCATCTCTGGCGAGGAGCCGATGAGATGCAGGTCGTCGGGCAGGTCCAGATAGAACATGTAGGGCGATGGATTGAGCATCCGCAGCACACGATAGATGGCGAAGGGCTCAGCGCCGGTCCAGCGCTGCAATCGTTGGGAGAGAACCACCTGGAAGATGTCGCCGGCCGCGATGTATTCCTTGGCCCGTCTCACCGCCGCCTCAAAATCAGTCTGGCTGAAGTTGGAGGTCAGCTCACCGCGCTTCCGGCTGCTGTGGCTCTTAAGGGGCGGCAGTGGTTGACGGAGCCGTTCCACCAGGGCCTCGATGCGGGCCACCGCGCCTTCGTAGGCCTGGGGCACGTCACCATCGAGATGAGCGTTGGACACCACCAGCAGCCGGTGCTTGACGTGATCGAAGACCACCAGGGTGTCAGCCAACAGGAAGATGGCCTCGGGCAGCTCGAAGCCGGTCGGGGGTGGGATTGTGGCTTGCAGTTTCGGCTCGAAGAGGCGCACCACATCGTAGGCCAGGTAGCCCACCGCCCCACCGTGGAAGCGGGGCAGGCCAGGGATGGTGATGGGCTGACAGGGGCGCAGCAGCTCCTTGACCAGGTGGAGCGGGTCCCGCCCCTGGAGAGTCTCCATCTGCACGCCCTCCTGGCCCGTGATCAGCGCCTGCTCGCTGCGGGCGATGATGGTGGCCGCAGGGTCAATGCCGACGAAGGAGTAGCGGCCTACCCGCTCCGCCTTCTCCACGCTCTCCAGGAGAAAAGAAGGTCCCCCGCCGCGAAGCTTGATGTACACCGAGGCAGGCGTCTCCAAATCCGCCGGCAGTTCCCGGTAGATGGGAATCACGTTGCCCTCGGAGCTGAGTTTCTTGGCTTGCTCTAAAGTTGGATGGTACATATTTATCCTACCCTCTCGATCCTCATGATCACGTTGCCCGCCGGATCGGGACAGATGACGTGGTTGTCCTCCTTCAGCCAGTCGCCATCCTCCAGGGGGCGCTGTTTGGCCGGCAGGAGCGGAAGAACGGCGTGCAGAGCATAGAGACAGAAATGACGATCTGCCGGAATGTACAGCCGCCCGCTGCGCAAGATAAAACGATCGTCTGGTCTCATCCCTGAGGTGCACTTCCCCCTGACCTCTTCCACCACCACCCGCAGATTGTGCAGAGGTGCGGAGGCGCTGAGGTGCTGAGGTGCAATCGTCTTCCTGGCTCCTCTGCTCCTCTGCTCCTCTGCTCCCTGGCTCCCCTGCTCTCCTGCTCCCTTCTTCACCTTCCCCACCCTCTCGATCTTGAAGATCACCCGCCCTTCTGGATCCGGACATTGAGCATGGTGCACTCGCCACATCCAGTCCTCGTCCTTCTCCTCGAGGATTTCTCTTTCCTTGGGCGTGATGACCGGCAGCAAGCTTTGTAAAGCCCATAAGCAGATGTAGCCGCCCTCGGGAATCCTGATGTCGCCATCGCGCACGGTGAAGTAATCGCCCGGCTTCATGGGCGGATCCGCCGTGCACGCGCCCAGCACTTTGGTTACGGCGACCTTCAACTCATACACGGAAAGCTCCTTTCGCTATTCACAATTCGCCATTCACAATTCGCAATTCGCTCAGCTTCTCCCTCGTCGGCAAGCCGGTCTGCACGTCCCACCCGCGGGCGCGATAGTACTCATCCAGCATGGGCTCCAGTTCCAACACCGACCCGGTACTGGAGCCGCTTCCCTCGGGCATGGGCTCTTCCAGAAAACGCCTGGGCAGCGTGTCGTCCTGGCGGGTGATGCCCTCGCGGGCGATGAACAGCCGTTCCAGGTTGACGATGCGCTCACCGATCCGCTGCACCTCCTCGCCGGTGATGTCCCAACTGGTGGCCGCTCGCAGCAACTCCGCCGTTCCCTCCCAATCCAGCACCTCCATGTTGTTGTAGGTGTTCT
>CAZGKH010000312.1:0-5356 GCA_964525665.1 uncultured Anaerolineae bacterium
AGCGGGACGTGGCGACCCATCTGCGCTACGCGCTCTTCCGCCGCGGCATCACGCCCAGCACGGCCTATGCTCTGTTGGTGAAGCTGGGCCTGCAGGATGTGGTGGTCAAGGTCAGCAAGCGGTCGCGCAATGCTATCGTGGGGCGTTTCCTGTCCTTCTCTGCCGTGGATTGGTCGCGCACGCAGGCCTACTCCATGGGACACGTGGGCCAGATCTTCATCAACCTGCGCGGCCGCGAGCCGCACGGCTGTGTGTCGCCTGAGGAGTACGAAGCTGTGCGCCAGCGGGTCGCCGACGCGCTGCGAGAGCTTGAGCATCCACAATTCGGCCGCCCTCTGGTGGATGAGATCATCTTCAAGGAGCAGGTGTACCAGGGGCTTTATGCCGAGCGGGGAGCCGACTTGTTGCCGATCATGGACGGTTTTCGTTACATCGCCTTCCCGCTGTTTGCCAGCAATGCGCAGGTCGTGACCGCGCAGGTGCGGGGGGATTCCGGCTGTCACCGGCTGCACG
Source organism: uncultured Anaerolineae bacterium (assembly GCA_964525665.1). GTDB lineage: Bacteria > Chloroflexota > Anaerolineae > VGOG01 > VGOG01 > CAYMKL01. The sequence continues at coordinate 514 of CAZGKH010000312.1, forward strand.
GGATCATGTTGGCCTACGGGCCGGCAGTGCGACAGGGGATAAAGCTGGACGGCGCACGGATCATTGATCTGGCCCCGACGATTCTCTACCGCATGGGATTGCCTGTGCCCGGCGATATGGATGGCCGCGTGCTGACGGAGATGTTCGAGCCGGCGTTTATCCACGAAACTCCTTTGCAGCGGGTAGAGTCTGAGACAGTGCATCGCCGTTCGGAGCACGAACTGCTGCCGGAGGAACGAGCGGAGATCGAGGCCCGCCTGCGCAGCCTGGGCTACCTTGACTGAGAGGGCAGAGTTGACGGAGAGAAAGCAGATTAGCCCCCCCCCTTTCATCCCCCCCTCAGGCGGGGGGGACAGAGAGGGGGCGACATCGACCTCAACCTGGCGCGGCGTCCTGAGGTCGCTTCGCTTACTGTCGAAGGGCTGGCTGCGGCCCTTCTTCGGACTTGGGTTGCTGGCCTTTCTGCTCTGGCGGGTGGACTGGCAGGAGTTGACACACATCGTGAGCCAGGCCAACGCGGCCTACGTCGGGGCGGCGCTGCTCATCGAATTGCTCAACGTGGTGCCTCGAGTCTTGCGTTGGCGAGCGCTGTTGATCACCCAAGGGACGCGGGAGCCTTTCCTGCGCCTCTTTTCTATTTACCTGGTGGGCAGCTTCTTCAACAATTTCCTGCCCAGCAACGTGGGCGGCGACAGCGTGCGCATGCTTCGCCTGGGCCAACTCACCGGCCGCGGGGCCGACGCCGCCTCCTCCGTGCTGGTAGAGCGGCTATGCGGCCTGTTTGCCGTGCTGTTGATGGGAGTGGCGGCGGTGCTGAGCAATTGGGGGTTGGCGTCGGCAGGGGGGATCGGCTTCCTGGTGCTGGGGATGTTCCTCGTATTCATCCTGGGGATGCTGTTGCTGTTCAACCTGAGGCGGATGCGCTCCTGGGCCGATCGCTTGCCCTTTGCCTTTCCAGACAGGGGAGGGGTGAGGGGCGTGTTGGCTGCCCTGATCGGCAAGCTGGGCAGGTTGTACGATTCGATCTACGCTTTCCGCAGCCACGGGCGCGCACTGCTAGTGGTGCTGGCCTTCTCGTTTCTCTTTCGGCTAGGGGACGTGTTTAGACTGTACGTGCAATCCTTTGCCTTGCACGTGCCCATCTCCTTCATCTGGTTGATGATGATCATTTCCCTCATCGCCGTAGTGACCTCGGTGCCGCTCTCGCTGAACGCCATCGGCATTCAGGAGGGGGCCTACGTCTTCATCTTCGGTTTGGTGGGTATCGCTGCCCCGCAGGCTCTGGCGATGGCGCTGCTGTCACGGGGTGTGCGGCTGGCGGTCAGCCTGGTGGGTGGGGTGATCTATTTGCTGGGAAAGTGAGGGATTGGAGGTTGGAGGTTGGAAGTTGGAGGATGTCACGCACCGTTCAGGTGGCGTTTTTCTTAGAAGTATTTACCGACAGCGCGAAGTAATCCTGGTGCTGCTCGCCTATGGTTTGCTGACGGTGATGATGACCTGGCCAGCCGCTGCTCGACTGGGGACTCATCTGCCAGGCGTTGGAGACGACTTGTGGACTCACCAATGGACTTTCTGGCGGGTGAAACAATCGCTCTTGGAAGGGCATAGCCCATTTTATACCGATCTTCTATTTCACCCACTTGGTATGTCGCTGGCCTATCATAACATTGCCTGGCTCAACATCGCTGTCTGGCTGCCTTTGCAGGCGGTTGTAGGGGGATTGGCTGCCTATAGCTTGGTTTTCATCGCTTTCCTCGCCCTGAATGGGTTCACGATGTACTTGCTGGCCCGCGAATTGACAGGCTCGCCACCGGCGGCCTTCATCGGCGGGTTAGTCTACGGTTTCTGGCCCTATACTTTGTCCCATTACGACCACCCGAACATGGTCGTCGTCTGCTGGCTCCCCCTGGTGCTTCTCTACCTGCACCGCACTCTGGAGGGAGGGCGGAGGCGCGATGCGCTGCTGGCGGGCCTCTTCCTGGCCTTGACGGGATTGACTCGCTGGCAGCTATTGATCATGGGAGGGGTGGTTGTTGGCCTATATGTGCTCTATCGCTTGCTGAGCAAGAGGTCCTGCCGGAGCCGGCGTACTTTGGGGTTGCTGATGTTGACGGGGCTGGTCACAGGAGCACTGCTGGCCCTCCCCGCCGCCCCGATGATTGCCGCTCAGTTAGCCCGGACCTATCCGGACGACATCTTCATTGACGAGCAGGACTGGGGGCAGACCGATGTGCTGGCCTACGTGCTGCCCAGCCGCTACCATCCCCTGTGGGGTGATGCGGCCTTCCGGCTTTACCAGAGCTTCATCGTCAACAAGGTCTACGTCGCTTTTCTTGGATACACGACCATTGCTCTGGCGGTCGCTGGCGCTGTGAAGGACTGGCGGCGGGCTCGTTTCTGGGTGTTGGCGGCGGTGGTGTACGTCGCCCTGGCCCTTGGCCCCCAACTACGGGTCAATGGCCGGCTCTACCCCCAGGCGCCAATGCCCTACCGGTTGATAGGCGATCTGTTCTTCGTTCGCATCCTGCGCAAACCGGATCGCTTCAACGTATTCCTGGGGCTCCCGGTGGCGATGTTGGTATCACTGGGTATGGCGGCTTTGCTGCTCCGACAGGTTCCCCCCCATGGGTGGGGGGGATTGAGGGGGGGCAGACGCAAGTCGGCCGTAGCGGTAGCCCTGGTAGGCATAGCGGCAGTGTTGATTCTGGGCGAGTATTGCCCTGTCCCCTACACCACTGTGCCTGCCGTTACCCCCGCCTGGTACAGCCAACTGGCCCAGGAGCCCGGTGAGTTCGCCATCCTGGATTTGCCAATGCAACTCCAGCACTTTGACAAACGATACATGTTCTACCAGATCACTCACGGCAAACCGCTGGTCGAGGGACGTGTTGCCCGTCTCCCCCGAGAGGCGTTCGCTTTCATAGACAGCGTTCCCTTGCTGAAAGAGCTACGCCAGGCCAACGTCATGGATCCAGGTTTGATGGACGTATCCCATCAGTTGAGCCTTTTGGCCGAAGCCGACGTTCGCTACGTCATACTTCACAAGAAATTCGTTGCCCCAGAGCAACTGGCTGCCTGGCAGGACTGGCTGACCTTTGAGCCGTATCACGAGGATACAGAACTGGTCGTCTACCGCACCGATCCGCGTCTGGGGCGCGATTTCGTGCTGGATTATGAGCTGACTGAGGCAATCGGCCTCATCCAGGCCACCTTCGCGCTCACCAGTACCACCCAGGCCGGTCTGGTCCAGGTGGATGCCCGTTGGGGAAGCGTGGCCGCTCCTGGCCGGGATTACGACGTATGTCTGAACCTGACCAGCATGGCCGGCGAAGTAGCGCAATCGCGCTGCGAACCCCTCTCCCCGACCTGTCCCACGTCCCACTGGAACGCAGATGAGGTAGTGCGTGGCGCCTACACTTTGCAGGTGAGTCCTTTTCTGGAGGCAGGGGAGTATGCGCTGACGTTGACGTTGGCGGATAGTGCTACCGGGACAGTAATGGGACATCCGGCCCGTCTGGGACTGTTGCAGTTAGAGACGGCGCCTCGCGTTTTTGTCGAACCACAACCGACGCATCCGTTGCACGTGGTCTGGGGAGATGCAATCCTTCTGCGGGGATATGACCTGCAATTGTCCGCCGAATCGCCGGAGAGCGCGCTTGCGTTGACCCTTTACTGGCAGGCCCAGCGGAGAATGGATGTCTCGTACAAAGTCTTTGTGCACCTCGTTGACGCGGTCACGGGGGCTATCGTCGTCCAGGATGATGCCGTGCCCCGCCGCTGGGCCTATCCTACCACCTGGTGGGAGGGTGGCGAGGTGGTCGAGGATACGATCCCTCTGTCGCTAGATGGAGTGCCCCCAGGCCGATACTGTCTGGTGGTTGGCCTGTATGACCAGGGTACAGGGGAGAGACTGCCCGCTTACTCTGCCGACGGCGAGCGGTATCCTGAAGATGTTGTCCCTCTGACCACAGTGCAGCATTGATTTTTAAGGAGGAAGTTGATGAGTAACAAGTCGACGGGGATTTGCGCTCTTATTCTGGAGGAACTTGGTCCCCTGCTAAGGGACAAGCAAGTTTCGCCCGTCGAAGTGGCGCGGGCGTATCTGGGGCGCATTGACGCTCTGGATAAGACCCTCAACGCCTACATCACCGTAACCGGTGACCAGGCGCTGGCTGATGCCCGTCGTTGCGAAGAGGAGATCCTACGGGGCGACTACCGAGGGCCGCTGCACGGCGTTCCTGTGGCTCTCAAGGACCTGTACGACACGGCCGGCGTGCGCACCACGGCGGCCTCGAAGATCTACGCGCAGCGCGTGCCCGACGAGGATGCTACCAGCGTAGCTCGGCTGCACGCCGCTGGCGCTGTCATCATCGGCAAGACCAACCTGCACGAGTTCGCCTATGGCGTGACCACGGATAGCTCATACTTCGGCCCGACGCGCAATCCGTGGGATTTGGAACGGGTGCCCGGTGGCTCCAGCGGCGGCTCCGGGGCCGCTGTCGCCGCTGGCCTCTGTGCGGCAGCCACCGGCTCTGACACGGGTGGTTCCATTCGCATCCCCGCCGCCCTTTGCGGCATCGTCGGCCTCAAGCCTACCTATGGCCGCATCAGTTGCTATGGCTTGCTACCCCTCTCCTGGACTCTTGACCACCCCGGCCCGATGACGCGCTCTGTGTACGGCGCAGCGGTCATGCTGGCGGCCATGGCCGGTTATGATTCCCGCGACCCCGCCTCGGCCGATGTGCCCGTTCCCGGCTACACCGCTGGCCTGCGCGACGGCGTGGAGGGCCTCGTCCTGAGCTGGCATCCTGGGCCTGTCGAAGGTCTGCCGATGAGGGCTCGC
>CAZGKH010000313.1:0-5355 GCA_964525665.1 uncultured Anaerolineae bacterium
GAGTACGCGCTTGGTTCGGGACGCCGACCAGCCCGCCGCCGGCATCTGGATGCTGGGCCACGAGTTTGTCCATGCGGCGCTCGGCCTCGCGGATGGGCTCCCACATCCAGCGGGTGTCGTGGTTGTCCCAGGTCCAGTGTCCTCCCCCTGTGCCCCAGGAGCCCTCCGGCAAGGCCAGCACGTCCTCGGGCGGGTGTTTCTCCAGATAATCGCTGGCTGTGGTCAGCTCCACCGTCTCGCTCTGGCTCAGGATCCTCAGCACCTCCCGCATCCACTCGATGCCCTCAAACCACCAGTGGCCGAAGAGCTCGGTGTCGTAGTTGGAGGCGATGAGGCCGAATTCACCGCTCTCCTCGTGGTACCTGGACACCAGGTCGTCAACCAGCCAGGCGAAGTGGCGGGAGTGTTCCCCCACCTTGTACGCAGCCCAGTCGGGATGATAGTAGCCCTTCTGTCCCAGATCAACCCGCGCCCCCGTCACCCGCCAGTACCTGAGGCCAGAGGTGCCGTCTTTTTTGTGGAACTCCAGGTAGTCGTAGTCGCCGGGATACCCCCAATCGGCCGACCAGACCTGCATCCCTGTGCGGTTGTTGCGCCCTATGACGGCCACGGGCGAGTAGGCGCCCTCGCCTCTGCCTCCGGCTACGTAATAAGGCTGGTAGGTGGTTTTCTTCGTAGGCTCTACGTAGTCGGGCAGGGGCACCGCGATGCGCTGGGGCACGTCCCCATAGCCCACGGCGTCGCCAGCGGCCTTGCCCACCGGCAGCCCGCCCTCGATGGTGTGGGTCTCGCTGAAGAAGCCCCCGAGGTCTAGCTCGGCCAGGAATTCCTCGATACCAGGTTTGTAGTAGCGCTTCCCGTCCGCCTCGGCGTAGAAGGCCGGACGGTAGGCGCACTCCGGCAGCCAGATGGCCCGCGGCGTCCGCCCGAAGAGCCTGCGATAGCTCTCCACACCGGCCTTCAGTTGGCCGTATATTGAAGAATCGCGGGAGAGCAGGGGAAGGTAGCCGTGGGTGGCGGCGGAGGTGATGATCTCCAGATAGCCCTCGTCCTGGAGCTTCTTGAACGCGCCCACGATGTCCCTTCCGAAGCGATCTCTGAAGGTATCCAGGATGTTTCCGTACCAGTCGCGGTAGAAAGTGGCCAGGTGCTCCAGGTGGGACTCGTCGGCCTTCTGGAAGCGTTCGATATCGTCCTGGGCGGCCTCAATGTTCTCTCCCAGATAGAGCTCGAAGTGGGCCAGCACCAGGGGATCGGCCAACTGCTCGGCCAGGACAGGGGTCAGGCCGATGGTCAGCTTGATGGGGTAGCCGCCCTCCTTCAGGTCGTATAGGGCATTGAGGAGGGGCAGGTAGGTCTCCGAGGCGGCCTCGTGCAGCCACTCCTCACCGTGCGGCCAGCGCCCCGCCATGCGGCAATAGGGCAGATGGCTATGCAGCACAAAAGTGAAAGCTCCTTTTTTCATCGGGTTCTCCTTTCGGATCGGAAATGTAAATGGGTACAGGTTAAGTATACACTCAAAGTTGACTGTTAGCAAAATCAGAACACGGATGTGCAGGATTGGTGGATTCTTCCTCAGGCCAAGTCACACGATCCGCCAATCCTGCCGTTTGCCCTGAGCCCTGCCCTGAGCCTCGTCGAAGGGCTGTCGAAGGGATCCGCTGTTCTCCTGCCCACCTGCATGCACGCAATTCCAGCATCGGGAGGATGATTTGTCAAAGAGAAGCCCCGATCCGAGGATAACCGCAAGATCGGGGCTGTGGTATTTGCAGCTATTGTTTTGTCTCGAATGGCGGGCGATCCTGTCTTCTACAGGACCAGGGCAGATAAACTATTGTAGCGCCGAAAGCATCGCTTTCAGGATCATGGGCAAGTAGAGCTTGTATTGTACCTTTGGAACCCCGATTTGGTCCGGCGGCTCGACTGCATTTAGCGGAGCGGCCGGTAAGGTTTTATCTCCGTCCAAAGTATTGACATTCAGGGAGGGCATGTTTAGGATATCTTCCTCGGCGGTCGTCACGATGGTCAGGTTGTAGACGGAGGCCTCAAAACCATATACCTGGGTCTGGTAGACCCCCGTCTCTGGGGCGATGAAGATCACCTGATCTCGTGCCGTGCCGGAGTTGATGCTGTAGTAATCGGGAGCGCCGGTGCTGCCAGGGTTCCAAACATACAGGTCGGCGTCGCCGACGGCTACGTCGAGGATGATGGCCACTATCGCGCCCTGCTTGATCTCCTGCCGATACAACCTCCACTCCCCTTGGGCGATGCTCTCGCCACTGGGGATGTAGTTGATCATGTCCTTCCCAGGCAGGTGCGAGATGTTCAGGGCTCCATCGGCAAACCATACTCGGATGTATTTGATTCCGCTACCCGGCAGCAGCAGCCAGGGATAGCTTGTGGTGTAGGCCACCCAGCCGGATAGCTGCGCCGGCACCCACTGCCGTGAAGCGCAGTTGAACTCGAATTCGATTATGTACATCGACTGGACACCCGTCCCCCCGGGATTGTCTTGGGCGCTCAGAGTGAGGGTGACTTCTCGCGAGGACGTGGTATCATCGCCGCCGTTGATCAAGACTGAACCGCTGGGCGGAATGGTGTCGGGGGCCGGCGGCAAGATGGTGATAGTGCGACTGGCCACGTTGTTGGTCTCGTCGCTCTCAGCGATCTCGTTATCAGGATCAATCACTACGTATATCTCATGGTCGCCACTGAGGCCGGTGGTGTCCCAGATTCTGCCCGTCCACTGGGCAGCTACCCCGTAGGGAAAGATGAAGGGCAGGACATAGGTGTCTTCTCCGATGATCGCACCACCAGCGGCCGGGTCGCCATCGTAGAAGCGAATTGCGATTTCGGAAATAGTGTGGTCGCTTCCATTATGAGCATTGACACCAATACCGGCTGCATCACCGTCGCGGATGGTCACTGGATCGGTCCAGATGTCGTAGGCGCTGATGAAGAGGTCTGAGGAGGTGGAAGGGGGAGTTGGTGTCCGTGTCGGTGATGGTGTTGGCGTCGCGGTGGCCGTAGCCGTGTTGGTAGCTACTGATGTGGGCGTCCAGGTGGCTGTGGCGGTTGCGGTGGCCGTAGCTGTAGCCGTGTTGGTAGCCATAGAGGTAGGCGTCCAAGTCGCGGTAAAAGTTGGCGTACTGGTGGACGTCTTCGTTGCTGTAGGACTGGATGTGCTGGTGGGTGTGAACGTAGGAGTAGTTGTGCCCGTAGTTATTGATGTGGGCGTAGCTGTACTTGTTGTCGTCTTCGTTGGTGTCTTGGTCGGCGTTTGAGTAGGTGTCCAGGTGGATGTCGGCGTCTTCGTAGCGGTTGGTGTTTTCGTTGGCGTTTGAGTAGGTGTCCAGGTGGACGTCGGTGTCTTCGTAGCGGTTGATGTTTTGGTCGGCGTCTTGCTCGGTGTGTTCGTTGGCGTGGCTGTGTTCGTAGGCTCCAAGGTGGGTGTCCAGGTAGCTGTGGGGGTAGACGTAGCTTCATCGGTTGGCGTTTGAGTAGGTGTCCAGGTGGATGTCGGTGTTGTTGTAGAGGTTGAAGTTTTGGTTGGTGTATTAGTCGGTGTTTTGCTTGGCGTGCTTGTTGGCGTGCAGGTGTCCGTCGGTGTCGTTGTGGCGGTTGAAGTTTTCGTTGGCGTATTGGTCGGCGTCTTGCTTGGCGTGTTTGTTGGCGTGGCTGTGTTCGTAGGCTCCAAGGTGGGTGTCCAGGTAGCTGTGGGGGTAGACGTAGCTTCATCGGTGGACACAGACGTTGACGACCATGCCCTAAGACCCTCGGCCACAGCGGCGGGAGCGGGCGGCTCTGCCAGTTCGGTCTGGCCCACTGACTCCGCGTTCTGGGCGCTTGCGGACTCCATTGGCCGCACAGCAGTGGTGCTGGCCGAAGGTAGGACGGCAAGGATGAGGAAGGTGATCAGGGTCAGAACAGCAATGGTGAGTGTTGTGTTAGTGCGACTTGGTTTCATCGCAAGCTCCCTTCTAGATACTCAGTAGATCCAAGATTTACAGCAGAGGTGGCCTTCGGCCCGAGCTCAGACCGAGGGCTCCCATGCCTGTCCTGAGCGTAGCCGAAGGGCCGCCGGTTCGCTGGCGTGGGAGACCGCTCTGTTCATAATTGGGATCTGCTGATACTGGTAGGTGGGGGAGGCTTAGCGAAGGGTTGACAGTAAAAAACGTGTTGCCGAGGTGACTTGCTCGGGCAACACGCTTCTCATGCCCTATCTTCGGCAACCCGGCTGTCCTATTGGCCGATAGCTTCTCTCTGACGGTTTCTGTCAGTGGCTATCGGCTAACGTAAACCCGTGGCTTTGCGTCCCCACCTTTCGATGGGTTTGCTCTTATCGGTATAGGCTGATTTATTTCTATTATAACATCTATCTGCTGCTTTGTCAATACCCAATTTCAACAAACTCAGCCTGCGCTGGCAAAAGAGTTACCCCAAGATTATGACTTTCGTCATGGTCCCCGAACTGACCAATGGCACTTTCGCAAATGGTCGTTTTCTGGTAAAATAAGGGTATAACGTAGGGAGGGATACAAGTGGAACCCAAGAAGAAAAGTAAGCGTACCCGACGGATTATCTTGGCGGTGGCGGCGGTAGTGGTCGTAGCTGCCGTTATTTGGTTTGTCAATGAACGCCCTCTGGCGCAACTGCGGCAAAACCGCGCCCAGGCGGCTAATCCAGAATCCAGCCAGATTGTCACTGCCTTCATCGGCGACCTCTCCGCTGGGGCGACGGCCAGCGGACGGTTGCTCCCCCAGCGGGAGGCTCACCTGGCGCTGGGGATTACGGGCCAGGTGGAAGAGGTCTACGTTGAGGTCGGCGACGAGGTGCGAGCCGGTGACCTCCTGATCCGCTTAGAGGCCGGCAGCCTGGAGCGGGCGGTCCGTTCGGCGAAGCAGAGCCTGACGATCCAGGAAGCAAGCCTGGCCGAACTGCGACAGGGGGCGTCCGACGAGGAGATAGCGGCCGCCGAAGCGTCGGTGACGCAGGCCGAGGCGGGGGTGCTGCAAGCAGAGGCCTCCCTGGCCCAGGCGAAGGCTAACCTGGCCGAACTGCGAGGAGGAGCTTCTGAGGAAGAGACCACGGCCGCCGAAGCGTCGCTCGATAGCGCCAAGGCGAGTCTAGCCACCGCCCGGGCCGGGCTGGTCAGCGCGCGCAGCGCACTGACCAAGGCCGAGCTCTCTCGTGACGCACTGGCCGACGCCGACGTGACCGGCGAGGCGAACCTCAAGAGCGCGCAGGCCGGACTGAGCAGTGCGCAGGCGCAGTTGGATGCGCTGCTGGAGGGCGCGGACGCCGAGACGATAGAGCAGGCTCGCTTGAACTGGGAACAGGCCAAGAATAGCCTGT
>CAZGKH010000314.1:0-5323 GCA_964525665.1 uncultured Anaerolineae bacterium
TCTCAACCCCTGATCCCAGGCCCGTTGAACCCCCGCAGGAACAGCAGTCTCTCCTTCCTTCAAGATGTACGCTGTGCGCTTCATGTCCGTGCCCAGGTTCATGAAGTTGAAACCCCAGTCGAACTGAAACAGGTCGCCTCGTTGGAAGGTGTGTTTGCTTGGACCGGGATACCCTTCGAACTCCTTAGATTCAGAATAGAGGAGTGACGGCAAATAAAACTCGCTGTATGAGGGCTCTATCCCACGAGCCAGTACTTGTTCTTTCACCCACCAGGCCACATCCTCCTTCGTGGTGACACCAGGTGTGATGACTTCATTCGATAAGGCTCTCTCAATAAGCAATCTGGTTGCTTCACCCAGTTGTCCATATTCCACAATCTCTCTTATCACCCTTCTATCACGAAAATCGGTTATCACTTGTTCAGCCGAGACCAACCTGTTCGCATACTTTTCACCAAGAGCCTCAACCAGCCTCAGATAACAGGTATGTGAAAGACCATCAGCAACTGCCACCCATCCCGACATATTGACTGCGATGCGCTCAGGATCGCGTTCAGCGACGAAGTGTCCCAGATCCTCTTCCAGGCCAATTATGTCGTAGGGACTGGCCTCTCGTTCCACAGAACCGCCCAGTATCGCCCGTTCGATCCTATCGCCGCCACGGTCAGTAAAAACGAAATAGCCGGTGCTGCCACCAGAGGGGTCAGGGGCTGAGACACTAACCCCAACACCCAGGTCCAGGGCAAGGGAGTCAGGATTTCCTAACTTTACAATGTGAATCCACATGTCAATCTGATTCTCCCGCAGGGCTTTCGGCAGGCTGATGTCGAACTTTTCCCTGCAAATCAAATCCAACCTCTCCCAGCGACTACGAAACTCTTTCTTCATTTTGTCTCCCTTTTGTGAAGTAGTTCAGATTTGCTTGTTCTGAGGGGTTAGAGTCCGCCCAGGCCTAGATCCGGGTTCAACTTGTTATTCTCGAGCATCAGCACGCCATCAAGGGCAACAGTAGGTGACCTGAGCACCACATCGGCCTGGACCTTGGCGGCGCCGACCGTGCCCCTGCAGACCGCGTCCTGATGACCAAAGCCAAAGGTGACGGCGCCTATAACGTGCTCGTCCTGTTGCGCGTGGACTCCACCTGGCGCGAGGATTTAACCCGAGGAAAAAGTGACATAGGTGGAACGCCTTAGGATCGCCAACTGATTCCAGGCTGGAACGCCAGGCATTGGCGTCTGCCCTCACGATGAACCTGTTTGAAGATGAGAGTTACGGTCGCCCTTGGCTCCCCTGGTTCCCGTGTGCTCCCTGCCCTGCTAATCCCTGTATGCGAAGCGATGAGCGCTCCAAATGAACCCTCATCCGTTCGGCTGCCTGCTCTGGATCGCGTTGCCGCATAGCTTGAAGAATAGCACGGTGCTCTCTGAAGGACTCAGTTATATGATATCCAGGTTGGAGTTGCGCGAAACGCCGAATCATGCTAATACGATTAGTGAGGCTATCCAACACTTCTTTCAGCAGCTTGTTCTCGACGAAGCTATCGATTGTCTCGTGAAAATAGACGTCGCTTTCGAAGTGTTTAGCACTATCTCCGGCCTCAAACTGCGCCTGGGTTTCGGCCAGAGACCTTTCCAGTTCGTCCAGCACTGACTCCGGAATTAAGGGGGTAACCTGCCGTACAACTTCTGACTCGAGTAGTCCGCGTATTTCGTAGACATCAGAGATGTCTTGTCGGGAAACCTCGACGATGAACGCGCCGTAATGAGGACGAACCTTGATGAACCCCTCGGATTCCAGTCTCTTCAACGCCTCGCGAACTGGCGTACGACTAACCCCCAACTCTTCTGCTATGAGGTCTTGATCGAGTTTCTCACCAGGCTCGAAATAGCCACCGAGAATCGCTTCTCGAAGGCTTACTATAACCCAGTCCGCTAGGACTCTTCCTTGTCTTACCTGGGGAAGTGGTACCTTCACACTCTTTCTCCCTTGGTGAGATAGCATGCCAAGAAAGGGCTTGCTTTTGATACGAGCGAGTATATCATATAAAGTATGACTTGTCAAGTATCAATTATCTTTACTTTACCCATAAGTCCTCAGAAGGTATCAAGGAGTTCCAGGAGGCCGTCTTGAGGAGGCCTTCCCGCGCACTAGCGCAAAAGTAACCCCGCTTTCCGCTCGTAGGCCCGTCCCCGGGCCGTCTCACAGGGTGAGTTTTGCTCAACTGCCTTCCCGCCTTAGCAGAGTGAGGACGACAAGACTGTCAACCCCAATGGGAAGAAGACGGCGACGACAAACCAGCGGTAGCGGGACTTTCGCCGGGTTGTTGCTCCTTGTGGCTGTCTGGCATCGAAACTCTGGGACGGGTGGGGTAGTCCTCCAAGACGGCCCGATGCAGTCGCTCATGGTTCCACCAGAGCGAGCTGGGGTCGTAGGCATCGGTTGGCTCAGGGCCGAGGTCGGGCAAGCCCGCTTCCAAGTAGACGGGCTTGAAGATGCCTGTGCAAGGCGCCGATGCACCCGTGACCCAGTGGGTTTGCAGATCGGGCGCCAGGTGGAAGATGAGGGAGCCTGTGGTTCCACTGAAGCGGATAGGGCCCCAGGAGGCGTGGCAGCAGACGGTGAGATTGGTGATGCCATCGGGGCGCCAGGAGGGATTGACGGCAGCCCCAGAGCCGTGGTCACGCAGCACTTCCATCATCGTCTCGACGGTGATGCTCCCCTTCTTTGCCCTCAGAAGCTCCGTCGTTCGGCGCTGCTGGGCCGCGCTGGAGCTGAACCGAGTGTAGAGGGAATCGGAGAAACAGCGGGTGAAATTGAAGTCCTCTGGATAATTGGATATTGTTACTCGTACTCCTCAACCAGCATGCGCCGCAGCACTTTGCCCACGAATGACTTGGGCAGCTCCTGGCGGAACTCGATCTCCCACGGCACGGCGTATTCCTCCAGGCGGCGGCGGCAGAGATCGAGCAGTTCGTCTTTGGAGAGGTCTGTGCCAGGGCGAGGCACCACGAAGGCTTTGACTTTCTGTCCGCCCTCTTCACAGGCCACGCCGACGACGGCGACTTCCATCACCTTGCTGTTCTCGTACAGCACCTCCTCCACGTCTCGCGGATACACGCTGTAGTCGCCGGCCATGATGGTGTCCCGCTTGCGGCTGATGATCTGGAAATAGCCGTCGGCGTCCATGGCCGCCACGTCGCCCGTGTATAGCCAGCCAGACCTGACAGGTTTTCCGAAACCTGTCAGGTCTTCGGGGGGCGTCCAGTAACCCTGCATGACCTGAGGTCCCTTGACCAGCAACTCACCAATCTGCCCAGGGGGGAGATCCTCCCCGCTCACCAGGTCAATGATCTTGGCGTCGGTGTTGGGGATGGGGATGCCGATGGAGCCGATTTTGCGCAGGCCCTCCAGGGGATTGGCGTGGGTCACGGGCGAAGCCTCCGTTAGCCCATACCCTTCCACCAAGCGGCCTCGCGTGAGCTTTTCAAAAGCCTCTTGCACCTCGACGGGCAGGGGAGCCGCGCCGCTGATGCAGGCCTTGATGGACGACAGGCCATAGGAGCGCACGTTGGGCGCCTGATTGATGGCCATGTAAATCGAGGGGACGCCGGGGAAGATGGTCGGTTTGAACTGCTTGATGTGCTGGAGTACCTGCTTCAGCTCGAAGACCGGCAGCAGCACGATGGTCGCTCCCATGGCGATGGGGATGTTCATGGCCGTGGTCATGCCGTAGCTGTGCGTCAGTGGGAGCACCGAGAGAAAGGTCTCCTGGCCGTAGCGCAGGTCGGGAATCCAGTGGCGGGTCTGGAGGGCGTTGGCGACCAGGTTGGCGTGAGTCAGCCGGACGCCCTTGGGCCGGTCGGTGGTTCCGCTGGTGTAGAGGACAGCGGCCAGGTCCTCGCTGGCAGCCTCGATGTTGGGCGGCGTCCGTGCCGCGTCCATCATCAGCCGCCGCATCAGATGCCCCCCGTAGCTTTCGTCGGCCTTCTCCTGGGGAGCAAGACCTGCCGCTTCCCAACGAGCCAGGAGTTGCTTGTAAACCTGGCCTGAGACCGCTTCGCGGAGGTCGGCGAAGACGAGAGTGAGGGGGGCGTGCGCTTGCACGGCCCTCGCCAGTCCGCCAAACTCTCTCAGCGTGACCAATACCTGAGCACCGGTCTGTCTGATTTGCTCTATGATGGCCGGGCCGTCGGCGTCGGGATTGGGCAGCACCACCACGCCGCCAATCTTGAGCGTGGCGTAGTAGGCCACGATCATCTGCGGCATGTTGGGCAGCACCAGCATGACGCGCTCCCCCGGCTCGACGCCCAGGCCGTGCAGCGCGTGGGCGAACTGATTGGCGTGCCATTCGAGCTGCTGGTAGGTCAGCTTAGAGCCATAGAATACGGTCGCCGTCCGTTTTGGCACGTTATCTGCCGCTGCTTCCAGGAACTTGTGGAGCGGCTGACGTGGGATGGGAACGGTTTGCGGGGTATGTTTGCCATAGCTCTTGAGCCAGGGGCGATGCGGCAGCGCGGCTCGGGCGGTTTGCTCGCGCCAGGAGATACGCGGCCCTTCTTCCTCTTGCCCGATAAAACGCTCGATGGCGCGGTTGACCGCCGGGTGGCGCTCTAGCTGGACTTTGTGCTTGGACGCGCCAATGTCAATCACCTCCGCCCCCGGCACCATTTTGCTCACCTCGTCGAAAACGCGACGGGGAAAGTACCTGTCCCGTTCGCCCGTGATGATGAGCGTGGGCGTGCGGATGTTCCGCAGCAGCGGCCAGCCCTGCCATTTGCGCATGTTGTTCAGCATCATCCGCTTCATGACGTGGACTTCAGCGTTCCAACGCGGGCGATATTTCCACCAGGGTCGGAAAGCGGCGGCCGGCACCCGCGATAGCCAGGACGCCGCGCGGGGTAGCGGGTACTCACCCGCCGTCGAGATCAGGATCAGCTTCTCCAGTCGCTCCGGGTGAGCATTGGCGAATTCAACGCAGATGGAGCCGCCGAAAGAATGGCCGGCCAGGATGAACCTCTCCGGCAGGCCGAGCGTCTCTGCTATGGTGTTGATGTCGTCCACCAATTCTGGCATAGTGTAGGCGGTGAAGGGGGCATCGCTCTGACCGTGACCGCGCAGATCGGGCGCCACCACGCGATAGCCCCGCGCGAAATGATTGATCTGGTATTCCCACGTTTCGGCGCAGCCGCCATAGCCATGCACGAACATGATGGCCTTCTCGGCCCCTTCCGGCCAGACGTCGACCACGCTCAGCGACACGTCGGCCAGGCCGCGGATGGGCACGTCCACTCGATAGAGGCTGAAATCCAACTGAATATCCCGC
>CAZGKH010000315.1:0-5308 GCA_964525665.1 uncultured Anaerolineae bacterium
GTGGCTGTTGCGGGGGTATCGCAAGATGGCCAAGCCGCCAATGGTGGCAACGGAGCCGGAGGAGATAACGGAGCCGACAGAGGCAACGGAGCCAGAAGG
Organism: uncultured Anaerolineae bacterium; assembly: GCA_964525665.1. Classification (GTDB taxonomy): domain Bacteria; phylum Chloroflexota; class Anaerolineae; order VGOG01; family VGOG01; genus CAYMKL01. Next base: position 100 of record CAZGKH010000315.1, read on the forward strand.
AGCAGAGGAGACAGAAGGATGAACTTGACGGAATGTATATCAGTTTATGACTGGCTTGGCTTATGTACTTTTTACACCGTTCCTCTCGGTGGAGAGGTGGATATGGATGCGGACGCGCCCACGGTACTTAGGCGAATGAAGTGTGCTTATTGTGGGCAGTGGCGGGCTTTGGACATTGATCAGTGTCCTTACTGTGCAGCGACGGAGGCGGAGGGATAGCTATGGCATTTTACACGAAAACCCCCAGCCTGCTAGTGGAGGGCCTCGCTGTACCTTGTGCCAACGAAGGCCATGCTATCGCTCTGGGGGCGATAGGGGAGAGATCTCCCGAAAACCTTTTGAAGACGCTCGCAGCCCCCGTCCTCGGGGGCGTCGCCAGTGAAGTCACCCTGCGAAAGCCGCCCCGGGGACGGGGCTCCGAGCACTTTCCGGGAAAGCTCATTAACCAGCAAACTATTTCACGCAGCGGAAGCCGACGTCATCGTTCGCCAACTCGACGCCGCTGGCACTCCGCTCGGTGGTGCGCACCAAATTCTGGTCGCTGAACCACCCGCCCCCACGGATCACGCGATATTTCTCGCCGAAGTATTGAGCTTCACCGTCGCCGCCCGGATAGCCTGGATATGGCTGGAACCAGTCGCTCGTCCATTCGGCTACGTTGCCCGCCATGTCCATCACCCCATAGGGGCTGGCCCCGGCTGGGAAGCTCCCCACAATGGTGGTTCCTCGGTAGCCCGCTTCCTTGGAGTTCACTTTGTTCACATCCCAGTCATTCCCCCAGGGATAGGTTAGGCTCTCTGTGCCTCGAGCCGCCTTCTCCCACTCAGCCTCGGTGGGCAATCTCTTCTCTGCCCACTCGCAGAAAGCTTTGGCATCATTCCAGGTCACCTTCACCACAGGATGATTGCCCTTGTCCCCAACGTAGTAGTACCGCCAAGACGTTTCACCTGCCTGTTCCGCATCAGTGACATAACCTGTTTCTGTGACAAACTTCCCAAAAGCCTCGTTAGTCACCTCAAACACGTCAATCTCAAAGGCATCTACGAAGACTGCGTGTGGTGGTCGCTCAATTTCATTTGCGCTACCCATGGTGAACTCCCCGGCAGGGATGGCAATCATGGGGACTGTTACCTTTTCAGGCGTAGGAGTTGCAGTAGGTGGAGGGGGCGGCGTAGGTGTGTCCGTCGGCGGGACCGGAGTTGGGGTAGGCGGCACCTCAGTAGGAACAGGCGTCTCGCCTTCCACAGTAGGGACCGGTGTGGAAGTAGGCGCAGGCGTGTCGGTAGGGACAGGCGTGTCGGTAGGAACAGGTGTGGAAGTAGGCTCAGGCGTTGGAGAGGGGGGAACCGGTGTAAAGGTCGGTGTTGCTGGAGGCGGCTTCGGTGTGGGAGTAGGTAGTATCTCGACCACGGCAGGCATCGTAGCCTCCGGAGTGGGCTCACCGGTCTTTGTCTCTGGAGAAGGCTCGGCAGGAGTACCCCCACCTCCGCAGCCAGCAACCAAGGCAATGAGAACCAGCATCCAAATCCAAGTAAGTTTCTTCGTCATTTTTATTGACACTCCTTTCAAAAATACGACTGCGCTCTTCTGAAAGAAAACTTCTCAAAAAGGCAGTCGCTTGGTTTACCTCCTGAATAGGCTGATACTTGTCGTAAGTTTGAATAGGGGGGAACTTCTAACTTGAGCATTATTATATACGTCTACTTTCAGCTTGTCAAATGCACGAAGCCAGAATTTGCTGGCGGCCCCCTAGCATCGAAATCAGCTCGCCACCAAATGCGTTAGCTCGCGCACATCGGCCACGTCTTCGAAGTGCCAAACCAGGTCTACCAATTTCTCAGTTCGGCTATCATCCAGCACGCGCACCACCAGCCAGCGAAACTTCTCTTCCACGCGGCTTTCGTCCCACCCCTGGGGATAGCTGATGCCGCCATCCACAATTCCCGAAGCGAACTGCCGTCCATCCTCCAGCGTGATGGTCACAGCAGCGGCATACTTGCCGCCAGGCTCTCCCCTCACCGCGCGCCGGTGCAACTCGTTGAGTTCGCCCGACTCCACCAACTCGATCTTGCGGGCCAACGCCCGCACTTGCTCATCGTCGAAGCGATGCTCCAGTATCTGATCCGGGCCGATCTCGCCGTCGAGGAGAAACACCGCCAACGGCCAGGCCAGGTTGAACTGCGCTTCCTCAGTGGTGGTAGGCAGCTTCGTCCCCAGCCGTACGGTTTCGTGGAACCCTTCCACACGGATGTGGGCGATGTCGCTCACTCCAAAGTCGTGCTGACGGAGCAGGCCCCGTGCCGCGTCCAGAGCGGGATGGTCCCAGGCGCAGCAGGCGTACTCTTTGAAGATCACTCCGTCCGTCATGATGTAGTGCTGACCAATGTCGGCCACCCAGTCGTAGTAGCGCTCGAAGCCGAGGATACTGGGGATGCCGGTGAAGCCGCGTTGGGCAAGCTGGGCTGAGATGACGCCGTTCATCGCCCCCCAACCGATGCCGTGCTTGACCATAGTCGGGTGATCAATGTCCCGCATCATGGGCAGGTTGGGGGCGTGGTACTCGGCGATGCCCAGGGCGTGCTTGATCTGTTCTGGTGGCAAGCGCAGCAGATGACTGGCCACCGCCGCGCAGGCCACCGATCCCCACGAGCCGCAGGCCTGGTAGATGGCGTGGTGGTCATGCCATAAGCGGGCGGTGCGGTGCGCCACCTCGTAGCCGACGACCAGGGCTGTCATCATCTGCGGGCCGCCCAGCCCCAGTTCCTCGGCCAGGGCCAGCGCGGTGGGGAATATCTGCGCGCCGGGATGTCCCTTGGTGTACAGGGCGCAATCGTCAATGTCTATGCCGTTGGCTGCGTAGCCATTGGCGAAGGCGGCACCGATAGACGAGACCCGCTGGCCGTGCAGCAGGATGGTGGCCTCGTCGCCCGGCCAGGTTTCGACGGCGTAGTTGGTTGTGATGCGACTGATGGGCGTCAGCGTGCCCACCAACGTGGCTCCCAAGATGTCTAGCAGGGCCATGCGTGCCTTACGCTGCACTGGCGCGGGAAGCGTGTCCCACGTCGCGTCGGCGATGAACTCGGCGACCAAATCGTTTCCGTTCTTCATTACCTTCTCCTCATCGTCCTCCTGGGAACACATCCAGAAGTCGGTATGAAAACTTCGGCACGTGATGCGTGATCCGTGACCGTCACGCATCACGCATCACGGCTTCACTTATGGCCGCAATGTGTTCGGGTGACGATCCGCAGCAGGCGCCGACGATGCGGGCGCCTAGTTCCACATAGCGGCGGGCCAGCTCGGCCATCCTCTCCGGGTCGGCGTCGTAGACCACCTGGCGCTTGATGATGCGTGGCAGGCCGGCATTGGGTTTGGCGATGAGGTAAGCGTTGGGGGCGGCCGCGCGCATCTGGGGAAGGATATCCACCACTTCTTCGGGCGCGTGACCACAGTTGGCGCCGATGGCTGGCACGCCCAAAGAAGTCATCGCCTGAGCCGCCTGCGTTGGGCTAACTCCCATGCTGGTGTGGCCGTGGGTGTCGAAGCTAAAGGTACAGAAGATGGGTAGATCGCATCCTTGCTGCGCCCCCTCGACGGCGGCCTTCGCCTCATTTAGATCGCTCATGGTCTCGATGTAGATGCAATCCGCACCGCCCGCCGCCAGCGCCTGGGCCTGCTCGGCGAAGAGCTCAACAGCGGCCTCGTAGGTCAGCGAGCCAAGTGGGGCCATCATCTCCCCTGTGGGACCGATGTCACCGCCGACGTATGGCTCGTCGCCCGCCACCTGGCGGGCCAATTCTGCAGCGCGGCGGTTGATCTCAGCCACCTGCACCTCTAGCCCTGCCGCCTTCAGCCGCGCCCGCGTGCCTCCGAAGGAGGTGGTGAGGATGATCTGGGAGCCCGCCTCCACATAGGCGCGGTGTAATTTCATGATCACCTCGGGCCGTTCCAGCACCCACGCCTCGCCCGGCATCCCCACAGGGATCCCAGCCTCCTGCAGCATGGTGCCCGTCGCCCCATCGGCGATTAGAACCTCGCCGGAGGCCAATTGTTGTAAAATGGGTATGCGCATCGTTTTGCTCCTCATAGACTAGAGAGACGTGATCCGTGAGGCGTGAGGCGTGAAATGTGAGCTCACGAATCGCGAATCACGCATCACGCCTTCGCCTATACTAACCCTTTGACCACCTCCACCGCCTCAGTCGCGTTTTCCGCGTAGGCGTCGGCTCCGATCTCAGAGGCCCACTCGGGGCTGGTGGGCACGCCGCCAATGATTACCTTGACCCGATCACGCAGGCCAGCTTCTTTGAGGGTCAGGATCACGGCTTCCTGGTTGAGCATGGTGGTGGTGAGCAGCGCGGAGAGGCCCACCACGTCGGCGTTCACCTCGCGCACGGCGTCAACGATCCGCAGAGGCGAGACGTCCACGCCCAGGTCATGCACCTCGAAGCCATTGGCAGACAGCATGGTGGCCACCAGGGTCTTGCCAATTTCGTGGATGTCGCCCTGCACGGTGCCGATGACCACCTTGCCCAGCGTCTTGAGCTCCTGCTTACGCTTCTGCAACTCAGGTTCCAGGGTGGTGATAGCGGCTTTCATCGCCTCACCGCTCATCATCAGGTCAGGGATGAACAGTTCCCCTTTGGCGAAGCCCTCGCCGACGATGTCCATGCCCGGCTTGAAGCCTTTTTCGATAGCCACCAACGGGTCAATCTCTGCCCGCAGCACCTCATTGGCCAGTTCGCGCGCCTTGTCTGGTACACCAGCGATGACGGCGTTGGTCATCTCCTCGAATAGCCTTTCGTTTGCCATCTGGTATCCTCCCTGTTTTGTGATTCAGATAATGACTTCCCTGAAAAAAGCCTGCTCTGAGGCCCGTCCTCGGGCCGATTGCCGCACCCGGGGACGGCTGCGGGAGCTTTTTTCAGTAGATTCAGATAATGAATTGTGCAAATTGTATAGGCATCTTGCGATTGTGTCAAGTCTCACCGTCCGTCATTCTTGATACTCGAGGGAACCTTTTACTTCCTCGCTGCGTCTAGTAAATGAGTTGGCACACTATCTTGACAATGTTAACTTCGCTTGCGTCAGACCTCCGAGGTCTGTGAAACGGCTTCAGGATGGCGAAATCGTTGCTTCTACAAGCATTTAGACGGATGCAATCACCCATCGGAGACCTCGGAGGTCTAAACTTAACATTGTCCAACTA
>CAZGKH010000316.1:0-5287 GCA_964525665.1 uncultured Anaerolineae bacterium
AGGATCCGCGCGACACTGTACCTGGCACACCGCCGAGACACGCTGGATGTGGGAGCCCATCCACCAGGCCGAGCTGCGCATGGAGAAGCTCGTGGCCCAGCATCCCGCCGCCCAGGGCGACCTGGCCGCCGTCCTGAACCAGGCAGCGCGGGAGCTTCTGCTGATGCAATCCAGCGATTGGCCCTTCCTGGTAACAACAGGCCAGGCCCGGGAGTACGCCATCATCCGCTTCAGCGAGCACCTGGAGCGATTCAACCGCCTGGCCGATATCGCCGAGGCCGGGCAGACGGCTCCGGACTTAGTTGCGGAACTATACGAGCGAGACAAGCTCTTCCCCAATATTGATTATCGGTGGTTTGGGGAGAGAGAGGGGATCAGATGACCGTTCGAATATTCTGACTGAGTTCGAACATCTATTGCACGATTCCTTGCCCAATTCTCTGACTGGGTGACAACTGCAACGCGAAAGGATGGATAAGATGCTAACAGAAACAGATCTACGAATTGTACGCGAGTTTCAGCGCCGCCTAGCAGACATTGTGCCGATTCTAGACCTGCGTGTGTTCGGCTCGCGGGCCAGGGGTGACGCCGTATCCGACTCGGATCTGGACGTATTCATCGAACTGGAAACATGTACGCCAGAACTCCGCCAGCGCATCAGTGAGATTGCCTGGGAGGTGGGTTTCGAGATGGACCGGATCATCTCCACAGTGGTGACCACCCGGCATGAACTGGAGCACGGAGCGATGGGAGCCAACCCGCTTGTCTTGAACGTCGAACGAGAAGGAGTTCGACCATGAAACCAAAACAGCTTGAGGACCTGCTTCGCTACAGGATGGAGCAGGCTCATGAAACTCTGCGAGAAGCAGAAATCCTGTTCAACGAGTCTGCCTTGCGTGGTACGATCAACCGTGCCTATTATGCCATGTTCTACGCTTTGCTTGCTCTTCTCGCGACCAAACGGCTCGGTACGTCCAAGCACAGTGGAGCATTGGCTCTCTTTGATCGAGAATTTGTTAAGACTGGCGTGTTTCCCCGCGGACTCTCTCGCTCCCTCCGCCTGGCTTTTGACCGTCGTCAGACACACGACTATGGTGAAATGGCTCAAGTAAACCGCCAGATTGCCGAGGAGACCTTGGCGGATGCCAAGGCCTTTGTGGCAGCCATTGAGGCGCACTTGCGCTCAGTCGGGCACCTTGCTGCTGCTCAATAAGGAGAGATGTGAAGCGATGCTTTGGTTCAAAGTGATCATCTTTGCCCTCGTATCTGGGCTAATCGTCCATGTGTCGCGGGACTCCTTGCGCGATCCGCGCTCTCACGGCTTCTTCCGCTTCTTCGCCTTCGAGTCCGTCCTGGTCTTGACCCTGCTCAACCTGGCGCATTGGTTCCGTGATCCCTTCTCCGCCCTCCAAATCGTGTCGTGGTTGCTGTTACTTGCCTCGCTCATCCTGGCGGCGCATGGATTCCACCTGCTTCGTGTGATCGGGAGACCGAAAGAGGGCATTGAGGATACCACGACCGTGGTGACAGCGGGTGCGTATAAGATCATCCGCCATCCGCTGTACAGTTCATTGCTCTTGTTCGCCTGGGGAGCATTCCTCAAGGACCCTTCGCTTCCCGGTGGCATCCTGATCCTGGCAACCTGCGCCTTCGTGACAGCCACAGCCAAGGTTGAAGAGGCGGAGAACCTCGACAAGTTCGGCGCCGACTATGCTGCATACATGAGAACAACCAAAATGTTCATCCCATTCTTGTTTTGAAAAGCACCAGCGGACCTATGCCCAAATCAGTGAGGTGTTGAAATGCAGAAAGTGAAACCCTGGCACGAACAAGATACCTTTTGGAAAACAGTGGCTCCTGTGTTGTTTGTTGAGAGGCGCTGGTCGGATGCCCCGGCGGAGGTAGAGCAACTGGTCTCTCTCCTCGGGCTTGAACTGGAAGCGCACATCCTCGACCTCTGTTGTGGAGTGGGGAGACACTCTCTGGAGTTGGCCCGTCGCGGATTTAAGGTGACGGGGGTGGATAGGACGCAACCGTACCTGGATAGAGCGTCCAGGCAGGCAGAGGCGGAGGGGCTAGAGGTCGAGTTTGTCCAGAGTGACATGAGGACCTTCTATAGACCCGATGCTTTCGACGCGGTTGTGAACATGTTCACATCGTTTGGCTACTTTGAGGATCCAGAAGATGACCGCCAAGTTGCCATGAACATGCACCGCTCCCTCAAATCGGGGGGTGTCTTTCTCATTGATATGATGGGCAAGGAGATTCTGGCTCGGATCTTCAGCGAGAGGGACTGGTACGAGGAAGATGGCGTGCTCATCCTGCAGGAGCGAAAGATCACCCAGAATTGGAGTTGGATGGAGAGTCGTTGGATCATTTTTGCAGATGATAACCGCACTGAGCTCAACCTGTCGCACCGCGTCTATTCAGCCGTGGAACTGATATCACTACTGACTGAGTGCGGTTTTACGCAAGTTGATGCTTATGGCAGCCTTGAAGGCAGCGCTTATGATCACCTGGCCAGGAGATTGGTGGTAGTGGCGCGGAAATGAAAATCCTGACCGTCAGCGACAAGGTAGTGAAGAGTATCTACAGCGAGGCCGTCACACAGCGGTTTGATGACGTGGACCTGGTGCTGGCCTGCGGTGATCTGCCTCCTTACTATTTGGAGTTCATCGTCACCATGCTCAACGCGCCCTTGCTCTACGTGCTCGGCAACCACGACCAGGGCATCTTCACCGCTGATGGCAAGTTCAAACACGCGCCCATGGGCGGCATCAACCTGGACGAGCGAGTCGTTAGGGTGAAGGGATCGCTCATCGGCGGGCTGGAGGGCTCGATGCGCTACAGCGGTCGGGGCGACCACCAGTACACCGAGCAGGACATGCGCTGGAAGGCGCTACGGATGGCTCCGGCCCTGTGGTGGAATCGGCTGCGGCATGGCCGCTGGCTGGACATCTTGATCACCCATGCCCCACCCTACGGCATCCACGATGATACCGACCTCTGCCACACCGGGTTCAAGACCTTCCTGCGCATGATGGACACCTATCGCCCTCGCTACCTGATCCACGGCCACCAGCATGTCTACAGCCCCAATACCACCATTCGTACCACTTACCATGATACGCAGGTGGTGAATACGTACGGCTATCAGGTGATTCACTTCGATACAGCAACAAGTGGCACAGGATAACCGGAGGCTATTGCTGTGACAGAGCAGAGTATCATGAGCTTCTCATCGGCGGTGCAAGACTTTCGCCGTGCCCGTCGCCGGGCCGCTATGGAGCAGATCATGGCCCGCCTGACCGGCAGATCGGCGGCTCTCCTCTCCTACGAGGAGGTACGCCAAAAGCTGAAGGTCACAGAGGGAGGGAAGCGGGAGCTGAGGGATATCCCGTTGAACGCCATCGTTGGCAGCGTGGGGCGTTACGCAGACTTTACCCGTAGCTTCCTGCCTCGGCAAGATAGTGACGAAGGCCGATGGGCCAGGGTCAAGGTGGCACAGACCGGTTTGGCTGGCTTGCCGCCCATCCAAGTCTATCAAATCGGCAACGCCTATTTTGTGCTCGACGGCAATCATCGCGTGTCGGTTGCCAGGGAACTTGGCGCGCCAAGCATCCAGGCCTACGTGACCGAAGTCCGCACCAAAGTTCCCCTCTCGCCCGACACCCAGCCCGATGACCTGATTGTGAAGGCCGAGTACACCGACTTTTTGGAGCACACCCACCTGGATGAGCTCCGCCCGGAGGCCGACCTGAGCGTGACCGCCCCCGGCCAGTATCAGGTACTCGAAGAGCACATCGAGGTTCATCGCTACTTCATGGGCCTGGAGCAGAAGCGCGAGATTCCGTACGAGGAGGCAGTCGGCCATTGGTACGATGAGGTCTATTCGCCGGTGGTGCAAGTGATTCGCGGACGGGGCATATTGCGCGATTTCCCCGGTCGGACAGAGACCGACCTCTACTTGTGGCTTTCGGAGCACCGCGCCGAGCTGGAGCAAGAGTTGGGGTGGCAGATCAGCCATGAGGAGGCGGCCGCCGATCTGACCGCCCAGTTCAGCCCTAGACCGGGGCGCGTGGTTGCCCGCGTGAGTGAGAAGCTGCTGGGCGCCGTAATGCCCGATGAACTCGAGGCTGGCCCCCCGCCAGGAGAATGGCGGAAGGAGCACCTGGCGGCTCGCCGCGATGATCGCCTGTTCGCCAATATTCTAGTGGCCATCAACGGCGAGGAGGCCGGCTGGCATGCCATGGATCAGGCGCTAGAAGTAGCTCGGCGAGAAGGAGCGCGGCTGCACGGCCTTCACGTGGTGCCATCAGAGACACAAAGAGAAAGTGAAGAGGCCCGTGCTGTACAAGCCGAGTTCAATCGGCGCTGTGAAGCGGCTGGCATTCCAGGGGCGCTCGCCCTCGAAATTGGAAAGGTGCCACGCACAATATGTGAACGGGCCCGCTGGGCCGATCTGGTTATTTTGAGTCTTTCTTATCCCCCGGCATCCCAGCCCATGGCCAGGCTCGGTTCTGGATTGAGTACCTTACTGCGACGCTGTCCCAGGCCCGTGCTGGCAGTACCGGAGTCTTCGTCCAGCCTGAGCCGTGCCCTGTTGGCCTACGACGGCAGCCCCAAAGCCAACGAGGCCCTCTTCGTGGCCACCTACCTGTCGGGGAAGTGGAACATCCCCCTGATCGTGGTTACGGTGATACAACCCGGCCGCACCACATCGGACACGCTGGCGCGCGCCCAAGAGTACCTGGAAACGCACGGCGTGCAGGCTACGTTGGTGAAGGAAAGTGGCCCGGTCGTCGAGGCCATTCTGAAGACGGCCGACCCTTCGACAGGCTCAGGACACCGCGAGCACGAGAGCGATCTGATCATCATGGGAAGCTACGGGTTCGGCCCGGTGCTGGAGGTAGTGCTGGGCAGTTCAGTGGACGAGACATTGCGCGCCAGTCGGCGGCCTATGTTAATCTGCCGGTAGTAAGAACACAAATACGCAGGATTCACGGATTGGCCTTGACAAATGCGCAACCAATCCGTAAATCCTGCCAATCCGCTGTTCTTCCCGAAACAAGAGCCATCCCCCTTTCCAGGGAATGGCTCTTTGTTTTTGTGAAGTTCCAACTTCTAACGTAACTACTCACCTTATGCTCGCAGCGGACCCTAGTCCGCTGCTCCAATGACGATGACCAGCGCTGAAAACTGTGAAACATGCGCTTGGCCAGGGCTACAACGACCGCTGAGGCCGCTGGACTAGGGTCCAGCGTGAGCAGGTGAGTAGTTACCTTCT
>CAZGKH010000317.1:0-5253 GCA_964525665.1 uncultured Anaerolineae bacterium
GATTGCCGCACCCGGGGACGGCTGCGGGAGCTTTTTTCAGTAGATTCAAAGTTGACTTCCCTGAAAAAAGCCTGCTCTGAGGCCCGTCCTCGGGCCGATTGCCGCACCCGGGGACGGCTGCGGGAGCTTTTTTCAGTAGATTCAAAGTTGAACACTTCGATGTTACGCAACGCACTTCGCTTCGTGGACGTATTGCGGGGCGCTTGCGATTCTACGACGGTTCACTCCTTGCGTTCGAGGAAATCCTTGAAGTGCACGGAGTCCACCAAATCATAAGGACCTACTACAAGTATCACTATCAACGTGCTGATGGGACATGGATCTTCCGCTGCGACAACGCTCCTCATCACCCGGAAGTCTCTACTTTCCCTGACCACATTCACATTGAGGGCCGCGTGGAGGCCGCGGAACCACCTGACTTGAGCGATGTATTGCGCAAGGTTGATGAATTGCTGTACCCATAAGGAGGGGAGGGAAAAAGCGATGCCTGACAAAGTTAACATCCCCCAAGTTGCTGTCCGGCTGGCCGACCCGTTCAAGCACCTGATAGTTGGGCAGGTGGACGATTACTGCGCCTATCTGGTCCGCATTGTGGGCACCTACCTCTTTCATCAGCATCCCCGAGATGAGATGTATCTGGTGCTGGAGGGAGAGATGGTCATAGATTACGACGATGGCGCCAGTGTCACGCTGGGCCAGATGGATAGCCTGGATGTGCGGGCGGGGGAGAAGCACCGCTCTCGATCGGAGCAGGGCGCGCTGGTGTTGATGTTCAAGGCGAGAGATCTGTTCGCGGAATAACACGGATCGGCAGGATTTGCGGATGGAACGGATAGATCAGATAATCCTGCCAATCCGTGTTCTGGAGGTAACATGGCCAACCCACTCAAAATCTGCGACCTCATGCTGCGCGACGGCCACCAATCCCTGCTGGCCACCCGTATGCGCACCGACGATATGTTGCCCATCGCCGACAAGATTGACCAGGTGGGCTACTGGGCGGTGGAGATGTGGGGCGGCGCGACTTTTGACTCTGCCATGCGATTCCTGGGCGAGAACCCCTGGGACCGCATTCGCCGCCTCAAAGAGCGCATGCCCAATACCCCATTTCTGATGCTGCTGCGAGGTCAGAACGTCGTTGGCTACCACCACTATCCCGACGACGTGTTGGAGCGATTCGTCGTCCACGCCCACGCCAACGGCATAGATGTCTTCCGCATCTTCGATGCCCTCAACGACGTGCGCAACATGCGCCGGGCGATGGAGGTTGTCAAACGAGAGGGATCCCAAGTCCAGGCCTCCATCTGTTACACCATCGGCCCGCCCTATAGCATTGACTACTTTGTGAACCTGGCCCGACAACTGGCCGACATGGGGGCCGACTCCATCTGCATCAAGGACATGGCCGGGCTGATCACCCCCTACGCAGCCTACGAGCTGGTCCATCGCCTGAAGGAGGAGCTCGACCTGCCCATTCACCTCCACTCTCACTCCACCAGTGGCATGGCTACCACCGCTCACCTGAAGGCAGTCGAGGCGGGAGTAGACATCGTGGATACGGCCATCTCATCTCTCTCCCTCACCACCTCCCATCCCCCCACCGAATCCATCGTTTCGATGCTGCAGGGGACAGAGAGAGATACAGAGTTGGACCTGAGCCTGCTGGCCGAGATCACTGCCTATTTCGCCGCAGTGCGCCGCAAATATGCCCGCTTCGAGAGCGGCATGTTCGGGGTGGACGTGCGAGTGTTGCAGTATCAGATCCCTGGCGGGATGCTGTCCAATCTGGTCTCCCAGTTGCGGGGACAGAACGCCGAGGACAAGTACGAGGAGGTGCTGGCGGAAGTCCCCCGCGTGCGGGCCGAACTGGGCTACCCGCCGCTGGTCACACCTTCCAGCCAGATCGTCGGCACCCAGGCCACTCTCAACGTGGTGCTGGGGGAGCGGTACAAGATCATTCCGGAGGAAGTGCGGCAATACGTGCGGGGCTACTACGGCCGCCCGCCAGCCTCCATTGACCCTGAGGTGCGGCGACTGGCCATCGGCGACGAGCAGCCCATTGACTGCCGCCCGGCCGACATGATCCCGCCGGGGATGGAGAAAGCGCGGGAGGAAATCGGCGACCTGGCGCGGAACGAGGAGGACATTATCTCTTATGCTCTGTTCCCGCAGGTGGCTCGGCCCTTCTTAGAGCGGCGAGCCCGGGGCGGCGATGGAAAGGAGCCAGTGGTGGCTGCCATCGCTGGGTTGCTGCTCAAGCGGTTCGAGGACCAGGTTGCGGCCGTTGCCACTTCCACTGGCCCAACGGTCTCGCCATGGAAGATCGCCTGGCGGCCGGGAGTGGGTCGCTGGATGGGGCTGATTGATGGCGCAGGAGGGATGAGGTAAACGAGTTTCGGGTTGTACACGTTGTGTGGCACCACAGGTGGCCTCGTGACTTCGCTGACCAAAACAATGGGGCTCACCTGGCCCGCGAAGCTCGTATCTGGGCCGAGCGGGTGCTGGAGATGTCTGGTCTGCTGACCGAGGAGGGAGCCGAATGAAGCGGGAGTTCACCCTGACGCTGGAGGGCATCGAGTACCCGGTGCTGGTCGAGGGCGGCACCATTACCGTCAACGGGTGCCCCTTCACTGTGGAGGTCACCGATGACGGCACGGTATTGGTAGACGGCATCGCCTATGACGCCACGCTGGAGGGTGAGACGGCCACTGTGGGCGGGCAGCCCTACACTGTAGAAGTCAGCGGTCTGGCAGTGACGCCTGTGGTTGCCTCACCTATCTCAGCCGTCTCTGCCGCCCCTCCCGTAGCCAAGGCTGGAACCGGTGCAGTGCTGGCCATCATGCCGGGCAGGATCATCCGCGTGATGGTGGAGTTGGGCCAGAAAGTCGAGGAAGGAGACCCGGTCTGCGTACTAGAGGCGATGAAGATGGAGAACGAGCTTCGCGCCCACCAGAGCGGCGCCGTGCGGTTGGTGCACGTGAAACCGGGCGATGATGTGGAGAAGGATCAGGTGCTGGTGGAGATCGAGTGATCAAAGAAAAGGATTGCTGCGCCGCTCGCGGCCGATGGTTGTCGCCGGGCCGTGGCCGGGGTAGACCGTCGTCTCATCAGGCAGGGTCAGTAGCCTGTGGATGGATTCCATCAGAACACGGTAGTCTCCGCCAGGCAGGTCGTAGCGCCCCATGCCCATGTTGAACAGGACGTCGCCGTCGAAGAGCACGCCTTCCTCCTCGTTGTAGAGACAGATGCTGCCCGGCGAGTGGCCCGGCGTGTGCAGCACCTTCAACTCGATGTTGCCCAACGTCAGCACCTGGCCTTCTTTCAGCATCATGTCCGCCGGCGGGCTGGCCTTGCCCACGATTCCGAAGAAAAAGGCTCCCCCGCCTTTGGTCAACATGGGGGCATCGGCGGAATGGATAGCCAGACGTGCGCCCGTGGCTTTCACCACTTCCTTGTTGTCTAAGATGTGGTCGAAGTGGCCGTGGGTGTTGATGACGCATTCTATCTTCAGGCCCAGTCGTTCCACCTCGGCCATGATGGCCTTTGCATCCCCGCCGGGGTCAATGATGGCTCCCTCTTTTGTGTCCTCGCAGCCTATGATGTAGCAGTTGGTCTGGAGCGGACCGACGTGCAGCATCTTTACTATCAAGCTTTCCTCCAGATTACGAGCATAGGCACAACCTTCGCCCTGCGACTCTCCAAGAGCAAGAGTGTATTTACAGCAAATCTAACCTCTCCTTCACCTCGTTCATCTTTTCCTCAACGTCCTCGAAATCTCCTCTTTGCCCGGGAGGTAGAAGGGCGGCTATCTGGCACATTGTCAACCGCGAAGTATCGAGCAAGAAATCGCTCCTTTCGAACTCTCCCATCTTTCCCGCCTCAGGCGGGTGTATCGGCTCACCGAACCTGATTCTCACTATTTCTGGCTTCCCCTCTTTCTCTTTGGTCACCAATCCCATCGGCACGATGGGGATGTTCTTCTTGAGGGAGAACAGCGCCGCCCCAGTTCTCAAATCGCGCTCCAACAGGCCATTGGCTCTTGTGTTGCCCGTGACCGAAAGCCACAAGATGTTCCCCTGGCCATCGAGGTGGGCCAGAACTTTCTTGAGAGTGTCGGGCTCCAGCACATATTTCCCGGTTGGGTCCTTCAGGGCCGGGAAGATATGCTGATCCACCCCCAGGGCTTTTAGCAGCACGTTTGCTCCCTCCACAACTTTTTTTCTACCAATCGCTTTCACTCGGAACCTTTGTCCGGGCAGACGACAGCCAACCTTTATGACCGCCCTCATCGTCTGTGAAACCGAAGGATAGTTGCTCACCAAAATAGCGCGCTTACCCTTGCCCAGGCAGGCAGGAATGGGCTCCACCTCGATTCCCCTCATCGCCATATCTGTCATCTTTCGGACCCACCTGCTGCGGTTCAGTAACCTCCATGAACGCAGCCGGAGATCAACCTTCTGAAGGGCTTTTCTCATTATCCTCGAACCCGCCTGAACGAAGCCTGGCCTTTCTTTCATGGTTTTTGCTTCCTTGTATGCTTTGTTGAGCCGTGTTGCACTTTCTCCTCCTTCTTTATCGTCTACTGTTCATCCACCAGGCACCCAGGACGGCCGGCAGGGTCAGAGCCGGGGTGAGCCACCCGGTGCAGTCAGTGAAAGGTTGGCGCCCCGCTCACGTGCGTTGGCACAGCCCCGGAAAACATGCCCCTTATTATATTGTTTCAGTCTCCATTGTCAAACGGCGGCATGTTCCCGTATTGCCAAGCGGGGCGAAATCTGCTATAATCTAGGGCAGTGATGAATTAGAGAGGGGTAAAGCAGATGCGAACATTTTTGAAGGCATTGGTAGCAATTGTGTTGGTGGCGATGATTGCCGGAGCGTCTTTCCTGGCAGGCTTCGGTGTTAATCATCTCATCAGCCCTACCATAGTCAATCCCAGAGCTGGCGAATCAGAGAACTTCGATCTCTTCTGGGAAGCGTGGCAGATCATAGAGCAAGAGTTCTTCGGTGAGCTGCCCGATCCAAAGCAATTGACCTACGGCGCCATCCAGGGGGCATTGAGGGCTCTCGATGACCCAGCCACAATGCTGGTGGAGCCCATGCCCTCGGAAGATCAGATGATTGATCTGAGAGGGAGCTACGAAGGGATCGGAGCGATTGTGTCGCTGGACGAGAACGACCAGGTGGTCATTGTCTCTCCCTTTGATGGCTCTCCCGCCATGCAGGCCGGCGTCAAGGCCGGGGACGTAGTCC
>CAZGKH010000318.1:0-5235 GCA_964525665.1 uncultured Anaerolineae bacterium
GGTTCCAGACCTCGTAGTCCAGACCGTTGAGGATGCCGAAGAGGCGATCCCGGCGCTGAGCCAAAATGGGATGCAGCCTCTCTCCGTACTCAGGGGTGAGGATCTCCTGGGCATACTTCTCGCTCACGGCGTTGATGGCGTCGGCGAAGAGGATACCCCGGGCCATCAGGACCAGCACCCGGCTCAGCCCGTCGTCCGTGGGATGGGGCATGAGGCCGTAATCGGCCAAACCAGCGAACTCCAGAAGCTCAGGGCCAAAGATGCCCTGATAGGCCAGGTTGTGAATGGTGAACACGATAGCTATGTCGGCAAAAAACGGGTCTTGCTTGTAAATGGTCTTCAACCAATTGGGGACGATGGCGGTGTGCCAGTCGTTGCAGTGGATGACGTCCGGCTGCCAGTTGAGTTTCTTGAGCATCTCCAAGACGGCTCGGCAGAAGAAGACGAAGCGCTCCCCGTCGTCATGGTAGCCGTAGACCTCCTCGCGGTCGAAGTACTTGTCGTTGCCCACCAGATAGGCGGGCATTCCCTCAACGACGCTCTCGAAGATAACGGCTAACTCCTGGCCGGAGTCTACGGGCACCAGCAGTGACTCCACAACCGATGTCAGCCCGAACTCGGCCTCGCTGATTCGGCCGTATTTAGGCAGCGCCAGCCTGGCATCGTGGCCCAACCGGCGTAGAGCCTTGGGAAGCGATCCGGCCACGTCGGCCAGTCCCCCCACCTTGGCGAAGGGCACGGCCTCGGAAGAAAGCAGCAGTATCTTCAGTGGCTTGTCCATCGTCTTCCTCCGTTGAGATTTGTGCTTACATTATACAACAGATTGATGAGGTTGGGAAGAGCAGTGGCCTCAATAACTCCAGGCCCCATCATGCCCAATGTGTCTGCGTTCATGAGGTCCCTATCGCTGGTAAGTCCTGTCAAGCCAAATGACAAACGCGCTATTGACAAATCTCGCCTCATACGATATAATATCCGGGAGAATGTTCCAGAATCGGCGGGCTATCATCAGCCTGATGCGACTATTTCCTCCTCACTGAGACCCGAACAAGACTTCGGCGAACTCAGTCGAGCCGTTCGGGAATCCCGATCCGCAAATCCTGCCAATCCGTGTTCTTCACAAAGGAGGTGATGGCAGACACGAAAGTTTCCACAACACAGGGATGTCCTCCCTAACCTTATTCTCTCGCAGTCCGGGAAATCACGATCTCCTGGGCGAAATTCCCAAAAGAAGGAGGAGATTCAAATGTTTGGTAAGAAACTGTGGGTTCTGCTTTTGGTGCTAGTCCTGGTCGTGACCGCGTGCACCACAGCCCAGGAAGCCCAGGAGTGCCCTGAGTGCCCCGAGCCCCCCCCATGCCCTGAGGCCGATTGTCCTGAATGTCCCGAGGCCCCTGCCGCAACAGGCAATCTCTTTGACGCCGTCATGGCGCGCGGGAAGCTCATCTGCGGCGGACGCACCGACTTGCTTGGCTTTGGCTATCTGGACGCCAACGGCAGGAACGTGGGCATGGACATTGACCTCTGCCGGGCTGTGGCTGTCGCCCTGTTCAACGACCCAGAAGCGGTGGAATTTGTGATTCTGACGGCTGCCGAGCGAGGCCCCGCCTTGCAGACTGGCGAGATCGACTTGCTGGCTCGTAACTGCACCTGGACCTCCAGCCGCGACGCTCAGTGGGGCAACTTTACTACCGTCATGTTCTACGATGGCCAGGGCATGATGGTCCGCAAGGACACCGGCTTCACCAAGCTGGAAGACCTGGACGGCGCCACCGTGTGCGTCACTACTGGTACCACCACGGAGAAGAACCTGGCCGACAACTTCCGTCAGCGAGGGCTGGATTTCACAGCAGTGACCTTTGAGGACACCGGGTCGGTTTACAGCGCCTACGAGGACGGGCGCTGCGACGCAGCCACCAGCGACAAGTCGCAGTTGGCCGCCGTGCGGATGGGCTTTGCCAATCCCGACGATCATATCGTCATGGACGTGACCATGTCCAAGGAGCCGCTGACGCCGGCGGTGCCATCGGGCGACGACAAGTGGCTCGACGTGGTCAAGACAGTCATGTACGCTCTGATCAACGCCGAGGAGTTGGGCATCACCTCGCAGAACGTGGACGAGATGATGAACAGCGACAACATCCCTACCCGCCGCCTGTTGGGCGTGGAGGGCAGCTTTGGCCAGGAAGACCTGGGCCTGAGCGCCGACTTCGCAGCCAACGTGGTCCGCGCCGTGGGCAACTATGGCGAGATATATGATCGCTACATGGGCCCCAACGGTGCTGCCTTCACGCTGCCTCGCGGACCCAACAAGCTCTGGAGCGATGGTGGCTTGATCTACGCGCCGCCGCTCCGCTAAACCATCTTTTGAGCTTTCCTGGAAAGTGCTCGAAGCCCCGTCCCCGGGGCGGCTCTTGCAGCTCGACTTCGCGGTGACGCCCCCGGGGACGGGGGCTGGGAGCGTTTTCAATTACTTTCCGAGAAATCTCGAATAAATGAGGAGGTGCCGCCCTAGGTGCCAGGGCTGCACCTCTCTGGTAAAATGCTATCGTGAGCCAATCAGCCTTAACTCGTGTGTTCTACCGCCGAGGGGTTCCTATCTGGCGGGACGTAGTGGTTTTGCAGTGGGTTGCCCAGATCGTATCGGCTGTTCTGGTCATCGCCTTTCTGGCCTTTTTCGTCAGCAACGTGCTCCGCGCTGCCGATGCCCGTGGGCTGAGCCTGAGCTACGGCTTTATGGATACCGCCTCCGGCTTTCCGCTACCCGAATCCGTCCTCCCTTACGACGAAGCTCGCCCTTTTGGATACGCCTTCCTGATCGGCATACTGCACACCCTCAAAGTATCGCTAGTTGGCGTCGTCCTGGCTACCCTGTTGGGCACCGCTACCGCCCTGGCCCGTCTCTCCACCAACTGGCTGGTCAACAAGATCGCCAGCGTCTACATCGAGATCATTCGCAACGTCCCCCTGGCGGTACAACTCTTCTTTTGGTATTTCGCTGTCTTCCAACAGCTCCCATCGGTGCAGGAAAGCTTCGAGTTGCCTGGCCCCATCTTCTTCAGCCAGCGGGGCCTGTACATGGTGTGGGCCAGCCCCACCGCCACCTTCGGCGCCTGGATGATCTTTGTGATCGCTGGAGTCGTGCTGGCAGTTGTTCTGTATCGAGTGCTGTCCGGTTATCAGTTGCGAACAGGGCGGACGACATACCCTATCGCGACAGCGCTATTCGTGCTGATCGCGCTGCCGGTGGTGGGATGGTTCCTGGCCGGAGCGAGCCCGCTGAGCAAAACGATGCCGGTGCTGGGCAAGTTCAACTTTTCAGGCGGCTTGAACCTCACACCCGAATTCACCGCCCTGCTGGTGGGTCTGGTGATCTACACCGGGGCGTTCATCGCTGAGGTCGTTCGGGCGGGCATTCTGGCCGTGAGCCGGGGCCAGTTCGAGGCAGCCCGAGCCGTAGGCCTGCCCCCCATGCTCGTCTTGCGCCTGGTCGTCCTTCCCCAGGCTCTGCGGGTGATCATCCCCCCGCTGATCAGCCAATATCTGAACCTGACCAAGAACTCCAGCCTGGCCATCCTCATCGGCTATCCAGACCTCTTCTTCGTGGGTCGGACGACCATCAATCAGGCCGGGCGAGCCGTGCCCGTCTTTGCCCTGGTCATGGTCAGTTATCTGCTAATGAGTTTGACCACTTCGGCCATTATGAATGTCTATAACCGTCGCATACAGTTGGTGGAGCGATGACGATGAGCATAGCCAGCGATACCATAACGCGGCCGCCTTCCCCGCCGGGCCCGATCAAGTGGCTCAAGAAGAATCTGTTTAGCACCTGGCCTAACACCCTGCTGACTTTTGTGGCAGCCGCCTTTGTGTATTTTGTCCTGAAAGGTGTTCTCACCTGGGTCTTTGTCACGGCCAATTGGGCCCCGGTCACCAATAGCCTCAAGCTGTTCGCCGTTGGCCAGTATCCGACCGAAGAGCTCTGGCGGTTGGGTGCGATCCTTCTCATGGTATCTTTCCTCATGGGCGTCAGTTGGAGCCTGTGGGGGGGCACCGTTCGCACCTTCGCCCTGGCCCTCGCCGCGGCCTTGGGCGTCGTCGCCCTGCTGCCCGTTGGCCTGGAAACGATGGGCTGGACGCTGCGGCTCTGGTTCCTGGCCAATCCGCTCCTCACTGGAGTCGGGTATCTGCTAGGACGAGCGCCAGTGGTCAAGAGTCGTTGGGTCGTGATCGCCTGGCTCCTTTCATTTGTCCTGACCATTGTTCTGCTGCGGGGATTCGGGGGCAACGAGACCATCCCCATAGTGGAAACGGGCTTGTGGGGCGGATTACTGCTGACTTTCCTTCTGGCCCTCATCGGCATCGTCGCTTCGTTCCCTATCGGCGTCCTGCTGGCGCTGGGGCGGCAGAGCTCACTGCCGGTGGTCAAGATCTTTTGTACGTTGTTCATCGAGTTAGTGCGGGGCGTGCCCCTGGTGACCATCCTGTTCATGTTCTCGATCATCCTGCCGCTTTTCTTGCCAGAGAATGTCCGCATTGATCGCGTCCTGCGGGCCATGATGGCCATGACCTTTTTCGCCGCCGCCTACATGGCCGAAAACGTGCGGGGTGGCTTGCAGGCTATCCCTCGAGGCCAGTACGAGGCCGCCGAAGCGGTGGGGCTCAACGCCTTTCAGACCATGCTGCTAATTGTCCTGCCCCAGGCACTCAGGACCGTGATTCCCGCCATCGTGGGGCAGTTCATCGCTCTATTCATGGACACCACCCTGGCCATCATCGTCGGGCTGGTGGAACTACTCGCCATAGGCAAATCAATCCTCAACAGCAACGTCGAATGGTTGCTCCTGGACAGAGAAGTGTACATTTTCATCGCCGCCGTTTTTTGGGTTTTTACCTATTCCATGTCCTACGCCAGCCGCCGGCTGGAAACAGCGTTGGGCGTCGGCGAGCGGTAGGGTGTAGATTCGTAGTAACCGTTCAGCCCAGTGTCATTGCGAGCGGTTTTTGCGAAGCAATCCCCATCGTCGTTGGGAGCAATCGCTGCGAAGCGATCTCCGAATCGGCGATGGGGGATTGCTTCGGCACAAAAAACCGTGCCTCGCAATGACACCTGAACACTTACGAGGCAATGAGTTACGAGTTCCTCATTAACTCGTAACTCATTGCCTCATTAACTTTTGGGCTCTTTGGGATTTCGCGGGGTCACAGTATCGGAGTCCCCAACTCGTTGGGGGT
>CAZGKH010000319.1:0-5216 GCA_964525665.1 uncultured Anaerolineae bacterium
GCGGCAATCGGCCCGAGGACGGGCCTCAGAGCAGGCTTTTTTCAGGGAAGTCATCTGTTGAATTCGTCAAGGTAATGTCCGCATCCCTTCTCTTTTGGTTGAAGGTGACCTCCCCTCGAAAGACCAGTTCCTCGATCTCCGAGCCGTCGCCTAACTCCACGACTTGTAGCCCAAACAACTCCAAACCGAGCTGAATGGCGATAGGCGTCGGCAAGCACACCCAACCATCGAAGCCTGTATCAACAAGCGCCAAAAGGGTCATCTCTTGTCTGACGCCGGCCACGGAGATTTCAACCCAACATCGTCGGTATTCGTCTACATATCTGGTCACCGTTGCACCACCGATCTATCTGCGGATGTAGACAGCCGGAAATCCAATCCTGGCGAAATAAAACACCTTATCGGGGTGCCTTTTCCTGGCTCTGTCTCCTGCCTCTACCACGGTCCTGCCCAGGAAGTAATCCTCACTATCTACTTCAATAGCGACGACATCCCCCCTGTGCTCCGATTCAAGTTGAACTACTATCCTGTTGTAGATTTCTTTTCCTTTGGAAGACAGCTTTTTCCTATCAATCTGGAAAACCATCGGCTCCATCTAACTCTCCCTCCAACCTTCACGCAAAAGCGGCGACAGGCACCAATTTCATACGCTTCGGCGACTTTCTTCTCGTAGCAATCTCCTCCTCCAGAATGACGAGGCCGGCTCGGAGTTTGAGAGCTTCTTGCTCTACCACCTGCTCCTGCACGATACCATCGCGGTATTCGCATCCATACTCATACATAGAGAAACCAGGTTTTTCTCTCACTCGGTCGAGTTCTTGCTTTTGGGGGCTCTTCGCAGTGCGAAAGGTCATGTTCTTTAGCCAAAAACCTGGTTTCTGAGTCCCATCTATCTGCTAATCGAAACGTACTTCAGCTTGGGGATGATGACCGGCGGATAGATCATCCCCTCTACGTAGGGTTTGGTCAACCAGTAGTCTGCATCGTGGGTCAGCGGGACAATCGGTGCGTCCTCCAAGATAATCTCTTCGGCCTGTTGGTAGAGTTCCATGCGCTTCTCAGAATCTTGTTCTACTCGAGCCTCCTCCAGTAGTCTGTCAACTTCGGGGTTGGAGTACACGGTATCGTTGTTGCGGCTCTCACTGTGAAACAGGATGTCTAGAAAATCCTGAGGGTCGGGATAGTCGGCTATCCAGCCTGCCGTCAGGCCGAACATCTGATAGCGGTGGGCCCTCAGATCCCAGAGATAAGTCGCCCACTCGGTCTGCTGGATGGCGATGTCCACACCCAGGTTCTGCTTGTACATCTCTACAATGGCTTCTACCTGTCTGCCTGCCGTCCCACCTCCGCCAGAGACGTTGAGAGTTATCTCCGGCAAATTGCTGGCGTCGCCATACTTGGATTCAGCGAGGAGTTGGCGGGCTTTCTCCGGATCGTAGGGGTAGCCTTGTAGATTCTCATTGTACCCCGGCATGCCAGGAGGAAGGATGCTGTCTGCTTTGAGCTGCATCTTCTTCCATACTACTTCCACGTATTTGTCTTTATCAATAGCGTAATTGAAGGCTTGACGCACTTTCTGGTCATCGAAGGGAGGCTTTTCCACATTGAACCCAATGTAGAAGATGCTAAGCATAGGGAGGGTGACGGAGAGCTCTTCGTTCAGCGGATTCGAGGTATCCAGTACTCGCTCGATGTCGGCTAGGCCCACGGGCACCGCATCCAGCTCGCCGGTCTCGTACATGGTCATCGCCGAGCCTCCTGCCAGCACGAAGTTCACTTGCTCCAGGGCCGGCTTGGAGGCGCCATAGTATGCCTCGTTCCGCTCCAACACGATCTTGAGGCCCAGTTCGTACTCGGCCAGACGGAAGGGGCCAGTGCCATTGGGCTTATCAGTCCAGGGCTGAATTCGACCTTCTACGTTCTCTTGATCTACTACAAAGGCGGTGGGGTAAGTCAACTTAGAGAGGAAATAAGCCTTGGGGGAATCAATGGTGATCTCCAGAGTGTGCTCGTCAATGACCACCACACCCGCGACCTCGTTGGCCTGGCCGCGCAGCTTGGCCTGGGCTCCGACGATGTCACCTAAGTAAGTATCAGCCACCACCGATCCGGTAGCCGGATCGCAGGCTCGCTCAATGGAGTACTTGAAGTCTTGGGCCGTGACTGGCCTGCCATCGTGGAATCTAACGTCATCGCGGAGGTGGAAAGTGTAGGTCGTATCGTCATCGCTTAGTTCCCAGCTTTCAGCGATGTCGGGCATGACCTCCAAATCTTGGTTCAATGTTACCAGGCCGCTGAATATCTCTACGATGTATGTAGCTGAGGTAGCGTCCTGGGTGAGGGCAGGATCTAGAGTGGGGGGTTCGCCTCCCGGTAAGTTGAGCGTAGCGCCGCGTGGAGCCGGTGGCTTGGCCTCAAGAGTTGGCCTGATGCTTGGCTGAGACTCACTGGATGGGGCAAGTCTTTCCAAGACCTCGGATCCTTCGCCCTGATACCATAGAAAGAGAAAGCCGCCGCCACAGACCACCAACAAGAAGCCCACAACTACTATGGTTAGGGTTATCCAAATCCACTTGTTTCTAGACACTTATCCTCCTGCGATGCATTGTCGTGTCAGTAGGTTATCGCTGCTGCTATAGGCATCATTGATAGCGAAAGGTTTTCTCTCCAAATCAGATACGCTCGCTCTCGTGGGGTGAGCCTGGAGTCCCAATTCGTATCCAAGGAGACGGTCAAGCCAAATGTCCAAGATTGCAGTACCGAAGCGAGCTGTCGCCAGGGCCACGCTACTGCCGGTTGGCTGGGCATGGGCCGTGAGTCCGCCATTACGTTAGCCTGGATATTTCGCCAGACTTGAGGCGACGGTTCCTCGCCCGCCACCTCGTCCACAAGAGCCCAGCGAATTAACTCATCAATCGCATCTAGAGGTTGGTCTTGCATTTTGGACGGGGTTCTACAGGAACTCATAGGCCACCTCCGGCGCCAACTGCCTATCCTTTTCCAACTTGCGGCGCAGCTTTCGGCGAGCGTAATGTAGTCGAGACTTCACTGTGCCCGTCGGACAATCCAAGACATAGGCTATCTCGTTCAAGCTGAAATTATCCAAGTAGAACAGAACAATCACCACCCGGTGTTCGAAGCTCAAAGAATCAACGGCTCTCTGAATAACGCGCTGCAACTCTCCCTCCTCCAGAGCGAGCTCGGGCAAGGTGCGTGGGCCTGCTACCAATTGGTCAATTACATCTTCCAAAGGCTGTAGCCAGCGGCGTCTTTTGTTGACCCAGTTGTAGCTTAGGTTCACGGTCACCCTATGTAGCCAGGGGGATAGGGGGAGGGATCCATCGAGTCTGTCTATGTAGGTATAGACTCTTAAAAAACAATCCTGGAGGATGTCCTCCGCGGCCTCTCGATCACGGGTGATGGCTAGGGCCGTGCGATACACCTTGACTTTGTACTTCTCGTACAGGGCTTTTAGGGCATAGATGTTCCCCAGGCGAATTTGAGAGATCAATTGGCCGTCTTCACTGAGCGACATTGATGTACTCCCAGCTAGCACAGTGGCAGGTAATGATCTCTCTTGCTTATATACAAGCAAGAGAGGTGGAAGGTTCAGTCTCTTTCCTTCGGACTCTTATTTTAAAGTCAATAGCCTGAAAAGTCAAGTGAGCGCGGTCGCGAATCTGTGCTTTCTAGAATCAGCGTTGTCCGCGTGCTCCTCTATAGCCGGTTTCCTCTTTCAACTCACGTCGGGCGCAAGCGATGGGTTCCTCGCCAGCTTCGAGAGTGCCAGCGAGAATTTCCACCAATTCCCGCTTTGCTGCGCTGCGGAACTGGTGCACCACAACAGCGTTGTCGTCGTCCAAAGCGACCACGGCCACCGCTCCTGGATGCTCAACAATCTCCCGCTCGGCTAGTTTGCCCCTAGCCAGACGGATGGTGTCCACGCGTAGGTTGACAAGCCGGCCTTCGTACACTCGTTGGCTGGCCACAATCGCTTCCGCGCTCAAATCTGCCCCCTAAACAGAGAGGGCGATTCAGCCCTCGGAGGTCTTAGGCTGCTCAGGGAATGACCAACCTCTGCCCTGGGTAGATAAGGCTGACATTGCTGATATCGTTAGCTATCGCGAGGGCTTCTACCGTGATGCCATACTTGAGGGCAATGCGGTACAGGTTCTCGCCTGGCTGCACCACGTGAGTTCCCGCTGGTGCGGTCGGTGTCGTTCCCTCGGCAGGGATTGTCAACGCCTGGCCGACATAGATGAGGTTGGGATTGACGATTCCGTTGGCGGCGGCGACGCTCTCGTAACTCATCCCGTAATGCAAGGCAATGCGGAACAAGTTCTCTCCCGGTTGCACCACGTGGGTTTTCTCGCGTGAAGGCGCCGTTGTCGGGACTTTCGTCGGGACCCGCGTTGGGACAGTAGTTGGGGTTTTTGTCGGAGCAGTTGTTGGAACAGGCGTTGAGGTTGGAGCTTTAGTAGGAGCGGTTGTTGCCTCGGCGTGAGGTGTTGAGGTGGCAACTTCAGGACTGGGCATAGGCGTTGTTTCTGGAGTGACCTCAGAGGTTGGGCTGGGGGATGTGGCTGGGACAACGGTGCGCCCCGTTGCAGAAGTGGCCGCTGTTGTCGAAACTACTTGTACATCGGAGACGACAGCGGGTTTGGCTCGCCTGCAGCCAGCTATCAACGAGACCAGAAGCAGAGCCAGGGAGACCACAACAAGCGTATTCTTTTTCATAGATAGCTTCCTCCTTATGGAAAAGGCAACGGTGATTAAGGTGCATAAATCATACCACAACTAGTCTATTCAGTCAAGAAAGAGGTTTGAGGTATCATCGGAGACACTTTGAGGTACACTTTGAGAATCTTGAAACCTGCTTTTTGAGGGAAGATTGCGTTCGAAGTAGTTGGCTGCTTTTTCGAGCTCCTTTTTTAGATTGGTATCACCTTAAAAAACGCTGTGAACAGCAATTAAGTTTGGCCTTGAAGGGCCGAATGATTCGTAATGCAGTATTGGAACAACTGCTTCCTTGCCTCTGGCACGGGTGTGTTGATAGGGCTATTGCTGTGCTACAAACCATTGAGCCGGCCAAGATCAAGAGTCAAGATCGGCAGGGAGGAGGGGCTGGACTTCGTCTACCTGGGCAACGTACTGGGGCATCGTACGAGAACACCTATTGTCCGGGGTGTGGCGAGTTGCTGGTCCGGCGGTGGGGG
>CAZGKH010000320.1:0-5197 GCA_964525665.1 uncultured Anaerolineae bacterium
AGCGACAATGTGGTCACTATGAGTCACCTGGTGGACGCTGTGGGCCTGCAAGTAGTGCTGACAGATCCCAGTGGCGAGGATGCCGTCCGGCCCGGCCCAGTGACTGTGCTGGGCACCGTGCCGCCGGGCCAGGGGGCCAGTGCAGCACGGGTTGAGGTGGCTGTCACCGTAAGCGAGGATCCCGCATCAGCGGATTGGCAGACAGCCCGCGGCACGCTCTTCTGGACCGGGCAGATAGATGTGCCCGAAGGCGTCGAGACCGTCTGGGTCTGGGCGCGGGCCTGGGACGTGCTGGGCAACGTCGGGCCAGTCGCAGGCACTGAGATGCTGGTGGATGCGGTTGGGCCGCAAGCGGCCATTGAGCAGCCGGCTGTCAGTCCGGCGCTAGTAGGCGGTCGGGCACTGGAGATCGCTGGCCGGGCCTTCGATCCCTTCCCAGCCAACGGAGCGTTGAACGCCGTCGAGATCCAACTCGACGGCGGCCCCTGGGGTGTGGTGGACCAGCCGGTGCGACAAGCGGACGGTACGTACACCTGGACCTGGCGCTGGTGGCTGCCGCACGAGGAAGGCATCACCTACACCGTGCGCGTCCGCGCGGTGGACGCGGCGGGCAACGTGGGCGAGCCCTCAGCACCCGTGGAAGTCATCGTGGACACCGTGGCCCCAACGACCACCATCGCCTACCCGGCCGACGGCACCTGGCTAGAGCCTGGCACGACCCAAGTGCTGGTCTGGGGCTGGACCGAGGACGGCGTAGGTGTAGACCGCGTCGAAGTCAGCCTGGACGGCGGCCTCACCTGGCGCGACGCTGTGCTGGCGGATGGAGCCGAGAAGTTGCTGGCGGAGAAGTCGCAGTCCCCAGCACCTCAACCCGAAACCCAGAACCCAGAACCCGAAACAGCCACACTATGGGCCTTCGCCGGCACACTACCAGAGGACCAGGCAAAGTACTTGATCCGGGCGCGAGGCGCGGATACGGCAGGCAACGTGGAGATCACTGAACCGACAGTGGTAGTCCACATGGTTGTGTCTCGCTTCTGGCTGCCGCTGGTCGTAAAGTAGTCCGGTTTGCTGCTTATAGACATCAGGCTCAGCTGAGGCTGACTCCTTCTGGCACGTTGTGGAGCGGGATGGTTCGACGTGGAGCTACACGCCCAGGCCGGAGACAGCTGGTCTGTACACCTTGCAGGTAGAGGCATTGGACCGGGCCGGGAACATCCGCTCAGTCGGCCCGTTCGACCTGCTGGTGGTCGGTTCGCGGTGTTCCCTCGAAGGTGAGAACGAACAGATCGTCAGCCGTATCCTTCTGACGAGACTACCAAACAGAAAGCCTCTCGACAAGGTGACAACCGAGGGGCTTTCGCTATTATCAGTTACCTCTGCTAGGCTATCCTGTCAACACTTGCATGCTGTTGCTGCGACACTGAGAGCATAAGCGCTCCTCGTCTGCGGCGGGATCGTAAGTCACGGCGCATTCGTCGTTCCCAGATCTCTGTCCAACCGGGCCAGGTCCACCAGCAACGCACCATGCGTCACAGCTAACGCCTGAGCCGCATCGGTGAAACCCGCCCTGGCAAAGAAAGCGTAGTGGACTGCCCACCCCGCCCCACCATGGGGGAGTTCTTTGAGCACTCGCGGGGTCTTTTCTTCAATCAACTCCCGCATCACACTCCGGGTGGCTGTATCCGCTCCCCACTTGCACTCTCCCAGCAAAACCTGCCGGGCTCGCCAGTTGATGGCCACCACATCCACTTGCACTTCTTTGGACCAATGCGCGCCGATGATTTGGGGATTCAAAGGGAGTCTCCCGGCTATTGCCTGTTGCCGGAGCCATTCCCGGCTCAATTCCTCAAAAACGGTCAGGCCCACAAAGGCGCGCATTTGCTGACTGATCTCGTCCCACAGGTCGCGGAATAGACCTTGCTCAATCGAGACGAGGTTGGGCGAGATGAAACGATAGAAGAAACGTAAGAATTGATCGGCCAGCACGTAGCGGCTCTGACGGCTGCGTCCCCATTGCTCCAGGGGCACGGTGACTGGCAACCTGCGCTCAACGTAGCCTAACGCCATGAGGCGGTTCAGATACTTGGGCAGGCTGGTGCGAGCTACCCCGCTGTGCAAGGCAATCTCGTCGTGCGTGTGGTATCCCTGGCCGATAGCCTGCAAAATGGAATGGTAACTGTGCGTGTCGCGCAGGTCTTCTTGAAGCGAATGAAACGCTTCGGTCCGAAAGATGCCCGTCGCGGCCATGGTCTCTTGCTCCACGTTGGCTCGAATGCTTCGCTCTGGGATGATCCGTTCCAGATAAGCTGGCACGCCGCCAAAGATGGCATACACCCCAACCCGTTCGGCGGCCGTCATCCTCGGAAAGAACTCGGCCAGGGCGCTGAACGGCAGTGGTTCCACTGGCAACTGCGCAGTGAAGCGACCATAGAGAGGGGCTTGCCGCTCCCGCAACTTGGACATCATGCCTATATGGGAACCAGCTATGGCCAGCAAAACGTTGCTCCGGGTCTTGAAAAAGTGATCCCAGGCGTTCTGAAGCTCCGAAGGCAATGGGGCAGACGCTTCGACGGCGTAAGGGAACTCGTCCAGGATGACCAAGACACGCTGGTATCCAAACTTGTCCTGGATAATCTCGGCCAAGAATTGGAAGATGCTGGTCCAGTCGGACGGCGTCACTGTTCCCGGCGGAAGCGGGGTGTCCAGGAAACGGGCGCTCGTCTCGTACAGGGAACGTTGGAGCACCGCCTCGCTTTGTTTGCTGGCAACCCAATAGAGCGTCGGCAGCCCACTACGCGCGGCAAACTCGAGCAAGAGCGTCGTCTTCCCCAGCCTACGCCGGCCAAACACGATGAGAAAATGCGGTCGGTCCTCACTTGCCAACTGGCCGAGCGTGGCTAGTTCTTCTTTCCGATCCACAAATTGCGTCACAGTTCCCTCCTCTTTTTGGAGATTGGAAGATGGAGAATGGAAAATGGAAATGGACAACTTCCCCCTTTCCCCTTTCCAACTTCTAAATGCTCTAGAGCATAATGCTCTAGAGCATTTTAGCACAGTGTGTACCAGGTGTCAAATGTCGCTATCGGCTGCCTCCTAAACACAAAGCCCCTCGACAAAGTGACAACCGAGGGGCTTTCGCCATTTATCAGCTATCTCCGCAGACTTACCCCAACAACACCCGCACACTGTTGCTCCGACACTGAGAGCACATACGCTCCTCGTCCGCAGCAGGGTCGAAGGTCACATCCCACTTGTTGCCACAGCGCACACAAATCATGGTGGCCGCAGAGGGTTTCCTCAATCTGTCCAGAGAGCCACGGATCGGGGCCTTGGCCTCCTTCAACGCCTCGCGAGTCTGCTGCATTTCCTCCGCAGTGACTCCTGCCCACAGCTCGTCCAGTTCCTTCATCACCTTGGCCCACTTCTGGCCCTCGGCTGCGCTGACCCAATCCAACTGCAACCGCTCAGGGCGCACTCCCCGTTTCTCTAAACCGTCCCACAGAGCATCAACGCGACGCACGGTCTGGCGGTTGGCGTTGATGTAGTGGCAGTCCGCGTAGTGGCAGCCTGAGACCAGCACCACCGGCGCTCCCTTGCGGAAGGCGTACCATACGAAATCAGGGTTGACCCGCCCAGAGCACATGGTGCGAATGAGGCGGGCGTTGGGCGGGTATTCCATGCGCCCCACCCCCGCCGTGTCCGCTCCCGCATACGAGCACCAGTTGCAGGCGAAGGCCACTACGGGCGGCTTAGCCCCGTCCACGTCCAGCATGGCATCCATCTGGGCGTAGATGGCCTGGTCGGAGAAGTGGCGCATCTCGATGGCCCCATACTGGCATTCGGCGGCGCAGGTGCCACATCCAGCACAGGCGGCCGAGATCACGTGGGCCGTCTGTTTCTTCTCCCAGACGACAGCGCCGTAGGGACAAACCGGAGCACACAGCCCGCAGCGCTTGCACAGGGCCTCGTCAACGACGGCGGTGATGGCCTCGACTTTGATGGTGGGAGCGTTCAACAGAATCTCGGCGCGAGCGGCGGCGGCAGAAGCCTGGGTCACTGAGTCCTTGATGTCCTTGGGCGACTCGGCACAGCCAGCTAGAAAGACGCCCTTGGTCGGCGCGTCCACCGGCTTCAGCTTGGGATGCGACTCCATGAAGAAGCCATCGGAGGTGCGCGAGAGGGTGAGGAGCTGCTTGACCACCTCGCTGTCCTGGCGAGGCACGGCGCCGATGGAGAGCACCAGCATGTCCAACTCGTGTTCCTCCAGCCGACGGGCGGTGGTGTTCTCCACCCAGACCCGCAGGTTGCGCGTTTCGGCATCCTCCGTCACCTCGCCCGGTAGTCCCCTGATGTACTTGACCCCCGCCGCTTTGGAGCGCATGTAGAGGTCCTCGAAGCCCTTGCCGAAAGCCCGTATGTCCATGTAGAAAACGGTGATGTCGGTGTCTGGGTAATGGTCTTTGAGCAGGAGGCTGTCTTTGACGGTGTTCATGCAGCAGATGTTGGAGCAGTAGGGATTGCCCCGCCCATTACTTCGACCGGGCTCAGTACCAGCCTGGGAGCGCGAGCCAACGCACTGCACAAAGCCGATGCGCTGAGGCGTCCGCCGATCTGTTGGACGGACCAAATTGCCTTCGGTGGGACCGCCAGCGGAGATCAGCCTCTCGAACTCCAGGCTGGTGATGACGTTCTCGTAGCGGGTGTAGCCGTACTCGTCCATTTCCGTGGGGTCGTAGGCCTCCATCCCCGTGGCCACGATGACGGTCCCCGCCTCGAACTCGATCATCTCGTCCTTCATGTCGAAATCAATGCACTTCTTGTCGCAGGCCTCCTCGCACTTGCCGCAGGCGATGGGGTTGTCGCCCAGACATTCCTGGATGTTGATGATGTACGAAGAAGGCACAGCCTGGGGGAAAGGGATGTAGATGGCGCGGCGAGCGGAGAGGCCCGTCTGGAACTCGTCGGGCTTGACGACCGGACAGACCGGGACGCAGTCGCCGCAGGCCGTGCACTCATTCTCGTCCACGTAGCGGGCCTTCTTGCGCACCCTGACCTTGAAGTTGCCCACGTAGCCGGAGATGTCCTCTATCTCGCTATAGGCCAAAAGCTCGATCCTGGGATGTCGACCGACATCCATCATCTTGGGGCCCAGAATTCATATACTACAGTCCATGGTGGGATAGGTCTTGTCCAA